>NZ_QUJX01000006.1:183016-184875 GCF_003480785.1 Ruminococcus sp. AM26-12LB
TGCAAATTCTGCTCGAACGGTACGCCTATTCTGAAATCGTCGGTACATTCATTCTGATTTAGCGGTACGCGTTTTCTGCTCAAAGCGGTACGTTTTTCCTTTATTATTGTGATGTAACTATTATTCATCACAGTGCAAAGGAGGAACTATTATGCACGACTACAATACTATTCTTGGAGTCATAGAACTTCGGCTCAGTAAAGTCAGTTATGACTCTGTACAAAAACGTTACCGGATCGGACGGAGCGGGATTGCATTAATCATGAACCGCTACAAGGATTCAGGCTTATCATTGGATGATCTTCGGCAAATGCCAGCCTCAAAGGTAGTTGATCTCATCTATCCAAAAGAAAACCTTCGACATAAGGATATTCCACTGCCTGATTTTGAAAAAATACATGAGCAGATGATCCAAATGGGAAAACATGCTGACTTGAGTTTTCTATGGATTGATTATAAAAAAGAGCATCCCAACGGTTACCAGCTCGCTCAGTTTTATAAGCTGTATCGTGATTTTATGGTAGATACTTATGGTACTTCAAAAACATCTATGCCTGTGGAACGGATCCCTGGTGAAAAGATGTATATTGACTGGGTAGGCGACCAGCCGGAACTGCTATTGGACACAACAACTGGCGAACTTCGGAAAGTTCACATTTTTACAACTACACTTGGTTTTAGCAGTCTTGTTTATGCAGAGATCTTTCTGGATGAAAAACTTCCACATTTTATTACCGGTACAGTACATGCACTGTCTTATTATGGGGCAGTTCCTAAATATCTTGTCCCGGACAATCTAAGAACAGCTGTTACCAGGCATAGTAAAGATGAACTTGTGCTGCAGTCAGCTTTTTCAGATCTGGAAACTTTTTATGATACGATCGTTCTGCCGCCGCCACCAAGGAAACCGAAAGGCAAACCAACAGTTGAAAATCATGTGCGTTTCTTGGAGACGCATCTGGTAGAAGAGTTAAAGAAAGATACTTATATCTCTCTGGAAGCTCTGAATGCTGCGGTCAAAAAGATCGTAGCGGACATCAACCAGCGTCCTTTCCAGAAAAAATCTGACATTCGGAAATCCCGCATGAATGGATTTGAAAAGTACGACAAACCGCGTATGAACCAGCTTCCAGGCGAAAGTTATACACTTTGTGATTATAAATACTTTCTTAAAGTTCCAGATAATTACCACCTTGAGTATGATGCCCACTACTATTCTGTATTGTATACCTATAAAGGGAAGCCTGCAATTCTTAAGGCTACAATGACGGAGATACGGATCTGTGATGAGTATAACCGGCTGATCTGCCGCCATCCAAGATCTTACCGTGATTTTCCTCTTTACATTACAGATGACAATCACATGCCTCCAGAACACCTGTATTACAAAGAAGTGAATGCACATGACGGAGCTTATTACAGACGATGGGCATCTGTTTATGGAGAATCTATGGTAACTCTTATTGACAGGATACTCCGCAGTTCCAAGCATGAGGAACAGGCATACAACAGCTGTGCCGGTGTACTCCATTCCTGTAAAGATGTTCCTCACAGACTGGTTCAGGAGGCTGCTGAGAAATGCGTAGAAGCCAATGCTTGCAAGTATTCCTATTTCAAGAAAGTACTTAGCATGGTTCAGAATAATCATTCCAGCAGCGCTATAAACGGAACCGGAAAACTTCCTTCCCATACAAACATCCGTGGAAAGGAGGCATACAAATGAGTTCATCCCATGACATTACATTAACACCTCAGGAACAGGCTCTGATCATGCGTCTGAAGAGTTTCCGTGTTCCAGAAATGGCACATATCCTGGAAGAACAGTTGAAAGATCCCAATGCAGATCTGAACACTTTTAT
>NZ_QUJX01000006.1:184885-185634 GCF_003480785.1 Ruminococcus sp. AM26-12LB
AGTTGAAAGATCCCAATGCAGATCTGAACACTTTTATGGAACGCATGGCATCAATGGTTGATGCAGAGTGGCAGGCACGGGCAGATAAACGCTTTAATCGTCTGATGAAAGAAGCGCATCTGCGATACCCGGCGGCGGATCTGGACGATACTATTTACCGTCCAGAACGTCAGCTTGATACCCAGACAATAGAGCGACTGAGTACCTGCCATTGGATAGAGGAAGGAAAGAATCTCATTGTAACAGGATCTTCCGCCAGTGGAAAAACTTATCTAATCAATGCTTTTTGTGTAACTGCAATGAAGCAGTCTAAGAGTGTAAAGTATATAAAAGCGAACACTCTTATGAGCGAAATGGAACAGGCACGTATCAAATCCACAAATCTGGATTACCTGAATAAGCTGACCAAGCTGGATCTTCTTGTGATCGATGATTTTGGCCTTATGGATCTCGATCTTGATAAATGCCGGGATCTTTTTGAAGTCCTTGACACCAGGGATGGAAGGAAATCAACTGTAGTCATCTCACAGTTTCCAGTCAGTACATGGTTTGATATGTTTGCTGATAATACCTACGCTGATGCGTGCCTTACACGAATCACAGATAAGCATCATACATATCGTCTGGAGATGAACGGTATAAATATGCGTGAAACAGAATGATATCATCTAGCGGTACTTCGTACCGTTAAAAATGGAATAGCCGTTCCGCAGTAGCGGAACTGGCATTCCGTTTGAGCGTAATTTGCA
>NZ_QUJX01000007.1:0-173998 GCF_003480785.1 Ruminococcus sp. AM26-12LB
GTAACATAAAGAATCATCTACAAAATGTTCTATCTAAATGGCATTGGAGACGGCCTTCGCAACTATGAGTGCTTCCCCTTCTCGCAAATTACCCACTTTCAAAAAGTGAAAACTATAATCCAAAAAAATCAAACCATCCAATTTCCTCTCACTTCAAAAGGTGAAAACTACAATCCCAAAAAATCAAACTACCCAATTTATCTCACTTCAAAAAGTGAAAACTATAATCTAAAAAATCAAACCACACAATTTCCCCTCACTTCAAAAAGTGAAAACCATAATCCAAAAAGCAAACCACATAATTATAGATTCAAAGGAAGTCGTCCCACAACCTCCTTTGTCAACCCACCTATGAGAATCCCCGCCAGGACACCTGCTACCAGCAGTGCCGGTGCATAAACCATCAAACTCGTATTGCTCACCACGATCATGGCAACGATCAGCTGCCCGATATTATGTGTGACACCACCGGCCACACTGATACCGATCAGACTGAAGCCGGAATGTTTTTTTAAAAGATCCATCACAGTCAGGCTAAGCGCAGCGCCAGCCAGACTATACAAAATACTGAACAGATTTCCAAACATAAATCCGATCACCAGGATTCTGACAACGGACACGAGAGCCGCTTCTTTAAAGGAATATCGGTCCAGTATAAAAAGCACCGCCAGGTTTGCAAGCCCGAGCTTGATACCCGGAATCCCTGTAAATACAGGGACCAGAGACTCCACATATCCAAAAATGATCGCTACTGCGGCAAATAATCCGAGATAAGCTGTTTTTCGTTTCATAAATAAATCCTTTCATTTGTTGCAGGAATATCGTTGCAGAAATAGCACAGACAGAATACCGTCTGTCAGAGAAAACTCTACGGAGAATACGCATTACGCATATTCTCCGGAAATTTTATGTCACCGCATCAATTTTAGGCGAACTCTCCGAATCCAAATCCTCTGCAGTATTTTCCCCTTCTATCACAACCTTATTAGGAAGGCAGATGATGGAACCGCCGTGCTCGTCCACAGCATTCTGTTTTATACAGTAATGATCCGGGCAGGTTGCTTCGATCATTGTAACTTTTCCATCTTTGATCTCGCAGACATTGGTGTCTCCGATGTGGATGATCTGGTCCTGGGAAAGCGAATAGGTTCCGAATTCTTTTCCGTCAACGGTAATACGGATCGTATTATGGGAACGTTTCCCCGCAATCTGAAAACCAAGCCAGAGAACCCCCGCCAGAATCAGGATCCCGGCAATAAAAATCAATTCTTTTTTCTTCAAAACAAATCTCCATTTCTGTTACAGATTCAGAAAAATCATATCATAATCGAAATTAAAAGGCAAACATAAGTTAATGATATCTAACCATAATTCATACAGCTGTTCCCAACGGAAAGGGAGGAGTGGCGATGATTTTTCTTTTATAAAAGACATAAAACAGAAAAATTCATATTGGAAAAAGTTATAAACTACTAACAAAAGTGTAGACAAGAAAAAAAACAGGTGATATAATACCTAACTGTAAGTTAGCATCGTCTAATTTTATAAAAAAGATTAATCAAAACTAATTTATGTATATGGATAAAAACTATATAATTTATCCAAAAGACAGTTATACGCAGATTACAGGACTGGATCGAGAGCATCTGACGCAGCCATATATGTTCGCACAGTTGAGCCTGATGCAGCAATTTACGGAATTGTTATAAATACAAGGGAGAAAAGAGATGAAAAATCAGAATTTTTATATGAGAGTGATCTCCTTACTGCTGGTGATCCTGGCTGTACTTTTTTATAACAGCAGCATGAAAGCCCAGGCAAATGAAAAAGAGATCGCGGCTCTGACAGATAAGGTAGATACACTTCAGGAGCAGCAGAATGAACTTCTCAGTGCGCTGGAGACGAGTTATGTAAATCGTATGCAGAATCAGGCAGCATCTGCAGAATCAGGCAGCAGTGATGCAGATGCAGCAGGCGATGACAAAACAACAGACACTTCAGATGGCAATGTATCCGATGCAGACGCAGAGGACACAGCAACCGCAGATTCCGATAATGTATATAAAGATGGAACCTATACAGGAGAAGCCGAGGGATACGGCGGGACCATTCAGGTGGAGGTGACACTTACCGGTGATGAGATCACATCCATCAACGTAGTCAGCGCCCCAGGTGAGGACAGTGCATATCTTTCACAGGCAGAGAGTGTGATCGATTCCATCCTGAGTGCTCAGAGTACAGATGTGGATACCGTATCTGGAGCAACGTTCAGCTCCACAGGAATCCTGAACGCAGTGGATGCGGCACTTGGAAAGGCGGAAAACTCATGAAAAAAAGACAGCGGGAGGTAAGGCTGATGCGTGCGGGAATACAGCTGGCATTTTTTATTGCCGCCCCGTCTCTGTTTTCTACAGCCTTTGCAGGTATCAAATCGATCTTTCTTGCCATTGCGGCCGGTCAGCCGGTGGAGTGGAATTCCTTTCTGACTGTAACGGCAGTGCTTCTGATCTTTACCTGCTTTTTCGGAAGACATTTCTGCGGATATGCGTGTGCATTCGGATCTTTCGGAGATGCCGTATATGAAGGCTTTTCCTGGATCCGGATGAAATGCTTTCACAAAAAAAAGAAACCGGCTCTTTCCGAAAAAATGGTTCACGGGCTTCAGAAAGTCAAATATATCGTACTGGCACTGATCCTGCTTTCCTGCCTTACAGGTGTATACGGAAAGCTTACGGGAACCAGCCCGTGGGATGTTTTTTCCATGCTCACGGCAGGACGGCTCCCGAACAGCAAATATCTGGTGGGAATTGTGCTCCTGGTGCTGATCATTGTGGGAATGTGTACACAGGAAAGGTTTTTCTGCCAGTTTCTCTGTCCCATGGGAGCGGTTTTTGCATTAATGCCAATCCTTCCGGGTGCACTGTTTCGGAGAAACCGTGAGAAATGTCCGCCGAAATGTGGTCTCTGTAAAAAAAGATGTCCGGCTCATCTGGATATCGACGGCGACACAGGCAGATCCGGCGAATGTCTTTGCTGCCACGCATGTGCCGCAGCATGCCCGAGAAAAAATATTCACATTGGAATAATTGAGGAAAAATGATCTATGAGATATCAGGCTCTGAAAAAGAAAACTTTTCTGGCAGCAGCTACATTTACAGGAATTGCGGTGTTGTTTCCTGTGCTGTGCATGGCTGCTTCGGAAAATGATGTACAGACATATACCGATACAGATTTTGCAATGGATACTGTGGTATCAGAAACACTCTATACCACAGGTGACGATATAAACAGTAAGCTGACAGCTGTGCTGACAGATGTGGAGACGAACCTTCTTTCCTGGACCAATGAGAAGTCCCAGATCTATAAGGTGAATGCAGACAGCGGAAAAGATACGGAGATTTCCGACGAGCTTTCCGGATACCTGAAACGTCTTCTGAAGATCGCAGAGGATTCTGACGGAGCCTTTGACCCAACCATCGGGAAGCTGATCCGCCTGTGGGATATTGGAGGGGAAAACCAGAAAATTCCGGAAGAAGCAGAAATTAAGAATGTTCTGAAGGATTCCGGATATCAGAAAATTTTTCTTGACGGAAATACGGTCCACATGGAGGAGGGCTGTTCTCTGGATCTTGGAGCAGCGGGAAAGGGTATTGGCTGTGACCGGATCCTTAAAGAACTGGAAACAAAGAAGGATGTAATAGCAGCACTTATGAATCTGGGAGGAAGCAGTGTCATGACCTACGGAAGCAAGCCGGATGGTTCTTCCTGGAATGTGGCAGTGACAGATCCCAGAGCTGAAAATGAGGATGACTATCTTGGTGTGGTTGCCTTAAATGGTACAGAATTTCTTTCCACATCTGGAGATTATGAGAAATATTTTATCGAAAATGCTGTAAGGTATCACCACATTATGGACCCGTCTACCGGCTATCCGGCAGAAAGCGGAGTGACCGGGGTAACGGTAGTCTGTGACTCAGGTCTGGAGGCAGATGCGCTTTCCACAGCATGTTTTGTGCTGGGGGTGGAAAAAGGGACACAGCTGTTGAAAGCTTACGGTGCAGACGGACTTTTTGTGGATGAAGACCATCATGTATATCTCACTGAGGGGATGAAGGAGCGGTTCAGCCTGCTTGCGGATTCCTATAGTGTGGAGGATATTGCAGAGTGAAGCTGATCTCCCGGCGATCCGGTTTATGATTGTTTGGCAGAGGGGAATGCTCATATCCGCAGTACTTGCGATAGTAAACCTGGAAAGGGTTCTATAAATATATCATATTTTTAGGAGGAATAAGCAATGCAGAAGTGGAATCTATTGAAAAAAACAGCTCCATGCATTTTAAGTCTTGCAGTGGCAGCAACAACCTTTCCGACCGCTGTAATGGCATCTGATCTTGATGCAGCCGTGGTTTCCGAGGCAGAGGCAGGAGATACGGAGGATTTTAGCACAGAGGAAACGGCAGAGGATACTGAAGCTGTAGCAGAAGAAGCTATAGAGGATGCTGCAGACATAACAGAAGAAGCAGCAGAGGATGCAGCAGTGCCAGAAGCTGCTGCAGACGAGACAGAGGATATCCAGCAGGAAGATACAGCAGAGGAAGCAGACCCGTTCTCTACAGGGGAAGAGAATTTCACAGAAGGCGATGAAGTGGCGGAAGCATTTTCCGATTCTGACCAGCTGACAGGCGAGTATCAGTACGTATATGCAGGACTTACCTGGGGTGAGTACTGGGCAGCAGAAGGCGTATATGCAGCTGGAGATACAAGCTCTTCAGAAGAGAAGGATTCACATAGTGAGTTTGATACAGGAGCTTTTGATACAGTAACAAGAGCGACTGCAAATCATGGACTTCACAGAGGAAGCTATCAGACAGAAGCTACGATCATTGCTGAAGACGGAACCAGATTCGACGTATCCTACTGGGAGGATAAAGGAAGCACACTTTATCTTACAGACGGTTCCAAGGTAAAATGGAACAGAGGCAGTATAACAACAGAAGATGGAAAAACCTATACGATGGATCATTATGAGATATATGGTCTGAAATATGTCCCGGTAGCAGTTAAGACCGCAGATTTTGCAGATTTTTGCAAAAAGTATAATGTTGTACAGGATGGAGCTGTGCTCTCCGGAGGATACAGTGAAAACAATCTCCAGTATTATAAAGGCCTTGTGGCAGACGTAAATGCACAGACAAATGGTCTGAAATATGCGGAGAAAAATGGTGACGGCTTTACATTTACAGCAAGAAAATCAGACGGAACAGCTTCCGGTATCAAGGATCAGGCGTTAAAAACAGCAACAGAGATCAAGCCGAGTGTAAAAGCAGCAAGCGGAAGCTACGGCGAATTCCTCCGTGTGGATCTCAATGGAAATTATGGTGATCTTGGTGCAAATATGCAGGCTGTACGCTGGGATTATTATGGAGATGATTCCACATATACAAAATGCCTCGCTTCTTATGGAACCAAGTTTGCCGCAGATAACTGGATGCATAAAGCAATGGGAATCCAGCTTGGACTTACAAAATCTGCACGCTGCAAGCTTCCGGGAGGAACAGACGGAACAGGATACTGGAAACTGACAGTGTATGCTCTTGGATATAATGACTATACCTACAGCTTCCAGGCAACTGCAGAGAATATCGTAAATCCTACAATGGAGCCAACTGATTTTACAAGTCTTAAAACAGAAGTGGAAGCTGCAAAGGCTCTGGCAGAGGCAGATTACACAATTGCAACCTGGAAGTCCTTTGCCGGTGAGCTTCAGGAAGCAGAAGACATTCTTACAAAAACAGATGCAAGTCAGGCTGAGGTAAATGAAGCACTTGAACATCTTCAGGGAGCAGAGAAAGAGCTTCAGAAGGTAACAGTTACACTTGATAAGACAGCAGCTGTATATACAGGAAAAACAACGACTCTTAAGGCAACAACAAATGACAGCGATGCAACAGTGACATTTGAGTCCGGCAACACAAAGGTTGCAACAGTAAGCAGCAAGGGTGTTGTTAAAGGCGTAAAAGCCGGAACAGCAGTTATCACAGCAAAGGTAGGAAATACCACAGCAACCTGCAAGGTAACAGTAAAAGCTTCTACAATCAAGTTTGCAAAGGCTTCCGTAACGATCTACAAAGGAAAAACAGCAACTGTAAAAGCAACTGCAACACCATCTGCAACTGTAAAATACACAAGCAGCAACACAAAGGTTGCAACCGTAAACAGTAAAACAGGTGTTGTAAAAGGAATCAAAGCAGGAACCATTACGATTACAGCAAAGGCAGGAGCCCTGAAGACAACCTGCAAAGTAGTTGTCAAGAATCCTGCATTCAGTCTTGTAAAATCTTCTGCAACGATCAAAAAAGGTAAAACAACAACCATCAGATCCAAAGCAACACCTGCAGGCAAGGTTACATATACAAGCAGCAATAAAAAAGTTGTAGCTGTAAACAGCAAGGGTGTTGTAAAGGGAATCAAAAAAGGTAAAGCAACGATCACAGTGAAATGCAACGGAATTACAAAGAAATTTGTGGTAACAGTTAAATAATTTCACTGTTGAACCGAATGTGAGCACAGATATCCAGAAGCCTCTGCCGCAGACATAGAGCAATGTCTGCGGCAGAGGTCTGCTGATTTCTGAAGAGCAATGTCTGACAGAGGCCGCAAGAAAAGAGGAGAGAGTAAGGAAGCATGGAAAAAGATCTGAAAGATAAAAAGCAGGAGGAAAAAAATACTCCGAAGATACCCTGGACCAAGCTGGTCCCTGCAGCTGCTGTGATTGCGGCGCTTGTGTTTTCAGGCATAAAGGCGAAGGGCTCTGATGGAGAGACAGAAGCAGTCGGGCAGGCAGAGACGACCGTAATGTCCGCTTCAGAGCTGGAAAAATATTTCGGGTATGAAAAAGAAAATACTGTTTCTGACAGCACAGCTGAGAAAAACAGTACAACAAAAAAGAAAAGCTCATCGAAAAAAAGTTCAAAAAAAACAGCAGCGAAAAAAAGCTCAGGTACAAGAACGGTTTCCGAATCTGCAAAAAGCAATGCCGGCGCCGCAGGACAGGGAACCACGCAGACACCGGTAGCAAGCGTTCCGGCAGATGGATATAAGGACGGTACGTATGAAGGAAGCGGAACCGGATTTGGCGGGACGATCCGCGTGAGAGTAACAATCAGCGGTGGAAAGATTGCGGCCATAGATATTCTGGAGGCATCTGGAGAAACTGCGTCGTATTTTGCGTCAGCTCAGGGTGTGATCAGCAGGATGATCGCCGGAAATACACCGAATGTAGATGCAGTAAGTGGAGCAACCTATTCCTCCAACGGAATCATCCAGGCAGTTCAGAATGCCCTCTCCCAGGCAGCGGCAGATGGAAACAGCCAGCAGGTCACCCCTACACCTGCAGCAACTGCTTTACCAACTCCGACATCAGCTCCGTCACCTACAAAAAAACCATCCAAAAAACCATCTCCTACAAAGGAACCGGAAGATCCGGACAGTCCGAAAAAATATCTGGATGGTAAATATACAGCTTCGGCAAAGGGCTTCAATGGAGACGTGAAAGTAATTGTGACCATCAAGGATGGAGTGATCAAAGCTCTGAAACAGGAAAATACGGACACAAAGCAGTTTTTTGAAAAAGCATGGAGCGTGCTGGAAGAACAGATCATCGGTACAGATTCTGTGGATGATATTGATGCAGTCAGCGGAGCAACCTATTCCTCCAACGGAATTCTCAACGCTGTAAAAAAAGCTCTTAAAGAAGCGATCAATCCGGAGTATGGAAAGAAACCGACACCAACTCCGACAAAGAAACCGACACCAAAGCCAACAGCCACACCGAAACCTACGGCAACGCCGAAACCAACAGCCACACCGAAGCCAACAGAGACGCCGGCAGCAACCCCGACGCCGGAGCCGGACGACCCGGATGTGACGCCGGTTCCTGAAAAACCCAATGTAACTCCAACACCAGGGACAGATGAGCCGGATGCAACACCGGAGCCAACGGAAGCACCGGAACCGGTGGGAATGTACAGAGATGGAACGTATACAGGCTCGGCTTTTGGATATGGAGGAAAAACATATCTGACAATTACGATCTCAGGAGGCCAGATCGTATCCATTGAGCAGACAAATCAGGATACACCGGAATTTTTTGATCCTGCATGGAGCACGATCTATTCTCAGATCATGGCAAACCAGTCGGCGGATGGAATCGATACTGTCAGCGGAGCCACATATTCTTCCGAAGGGATCCTGGACGCTGCACAAAAAGCCCTTGCCCAGGCAAAGAATTAACCGGGTGAACGTTGGAGCAGCTATAAACATCTGAATCTAAGCCAATAATAAGAGGTGAAAGAAACCTCTGGACTTCTTGATTTTTTTTGAAGTTCAGAGGTTTTTTGCTAGGTTTCTGAAATTGCTTCTATAAATCGATAAAAAAATAACAGGAATGTATACAGAATAATATGGAAAATATCAGAAAATATAATCGGTTTAAATAATTTGAAATGCAAATTAGCGGGAATTAACCTGAGAAATACAATAAAATTTTTATTGCACAGGGCAATGTTTTATGTTATGTTTGAATGTGTGTAATTAAAGTTGTTATTAAAATGACAAACAACGCTGAAAGGAGAACAAATATGAGCAGTAAAATTACGATCATCGGAGCAGGAAGTGTAGGAGCAACTATCGCTTATACCTTATCACAGAGGAGTATTGCATCAGAGATTGTTCTGATCGATATTAACAAAGATAAGGCTGAAGGTGAGGTTATGGATATTGAGCAGGGAACCAGTTTCCGTGAGCCGATCTCCATCGTGGCAGGAGATTACCCGGATGCTGTAGATTCTGACATTGTGATCATCACTTCCGGTATTGCCAGAAAACCGGGACAGACTCGCATCGAGCTGACACAGACCAACGTCAACATTATGAAGAGTATTACTCCGGAGATCGTAAAGGTGGCTCCCAAAGCGCTTTATATTATCGTAAGTAATCCATGTGATATTATGACTTATGCATTTGCAAAGCTTTCCGGACTGCCGGAAAATCAGATCCTTGGTTCCGGAACCGCCCTGGATACGGCCCGTCTCCGCTGCAGACTTTCTCAGCACTACGGTGTATCTGAGAAAAACATCCACGCCTATGTATTCGGAGAGCATGGAGATACTTCCTTTGTACCGTGGTCCAGAGCCTTTGTTGCAGGTGCGACCCTTGATGAGTTTGACAAGATCGTTCATGAGGATCAGAAAGATCTGCAGCCACTTGACAGAGAAGAGGTTCTGGAGTATGTTCATACTTCAGGATCAACTGTGATCGCCAAGAAGGGTGCTACATTTTATGCGGTAGCCGTATCTGTTTGCAGACTTTGCTCGCTTCTTCTTGCAGCATCTGATACAATAGTCAGTGTATCAACCATGCTTCACGGAGAGTACGGTGTTGAAGACGTATGTCTTAGTACCATGGCTTCTATCGGACCGGAAGGTGTAAAACGTATCGTTCGTGTTCCGCTGACCGAGGAGGAGACAGAGAAGCTTCATGCGAGCGCCAATGCTCTGAAGGACGTGATCGCACAGATTGATCTTTGATAAATGTCAGAAGCTGTGTAAAGAGGAAAAAGCAGCCTCAGGCAAATTTGAAACAACGGGAGAAAGATAAAAATGGATATTATTCAGGTAATTACCAGAGAATTGAACGTTGAGAAATGGCAGGTCGAGGCAGCGGTTAAGCTGATCGATGAAGGCTGCACCATTCCTTTTATTTCCAGATACCGTAAGGAAGCAACCGGTACACTGAACGATGAACAGCTTCGTAATCTTAATGAGAGACTTACTTATTTAAGAAATCTTGAGGATAAAAAGGCTCAGGTTCTGGGCAGCATCGAGGAGCAGGGCAAGCTGACTCCGGAGCTGAAGAAACAGATCGAGGCAGCGCAGACACTCGTTGTGGTAGAGGATCTTTACCGTCCGTACCGCCCGAAGCGCCGTACACGTGCCATCATCGCCAGGGAAAAAGGTCTGGGACCTCTGGCCGACATCATCCTTCTCCAGATGACGAAGAAACCTCTTGAAGAAGAGGCAAAAGCATTTCTTTCTGAGGAAAAAGAAGTCAAAACTGTGGAAGAGGCCATCAGCGGTGCCAGAGATATCATTGCAGAACACATTTCTGATGAAGCAGATTATCGTATCAGTATCCGTAAGAGAACAATGGATAAGGGAACTATATGTTCCACCGCAAGAGATGAGAAGGAGCAGTCTGTATACGAGATGTATTATGACTTTGAGGAGCCGGTGAAAAAGCTTGCAGGTCATCGTGTCCTTGCTCTGAACCGTGGTGAGAAAGAGAAATTCCTTACTGTGAAGATCCTTGCACCTGAGGAAGAGATCATCCGTTATCTTGAAAAACAGGTGATCGTCCGCGATAATCCATACACTACACCGGTTCTGAAAGAAGCCATTGAGGACAGCTATAAACGTCTCATCGGACCGGCTATTGAGCGTGAGATCCGAAGCGCCCTTACAGAGGCAGCAGAGGACGGTGCCATCCATGTCTTTGGCAAAAATCTGGAGCAGCTTCTCATGCAGCCTCCAATTGCAGGACAGGTAGTTCTTGGCTGGGACCCTGCCTTCCGTACCGGATGCAAGCTGGCAGTGGTAGATCCTACCGGAAAGGTTCTGGATACCACAGTTGTTTATCCCACAGCACCAACCAATGAGACCAAGATCCGTGCCGCAAAGGAAACCCTGAAAAAGCTTATCAGCAAATATCATGTGACACTGATCTCTGTAGGAAACGGAACGGCATCCAGAGAATCCGAGCAGATCATCGTGGAGCTTCTTAAGGAAATCCCGGAAAAGGTCCAGTATGTTATCACCAACGAGGCAGGTGCTTCTGTATATTCCGCAAGCAAGCTTGCCACGGAAGAATTCCCGAATTTCGATGTTGGACAGAGAAGCGCCGCATCCATCGCAAGACGTGTACAGGATCCGCTTGCAGAGCTTGTAAAGATCGATCCGAAATCCATCGGTGTCGGTCAGTATCAGCATGATATGAACCAGAAAAAGCTGGGAGAAGCCCTTAACGGCGTTGTGGAAGATTGTGTAAACAAGGTCGGAGTGGATCTGAATACTGCGTCTGCATCCCTTCTGGAGTATATTTCCGGAATCAGCAAGGCCATCGCAAAGAATATTGTAGCCTACCGTGAGGAAAACGGCCGTTTCCAGACAAGAAGAGAACTTCTTAAGGTTGCCAAGCTTGGTCCGAAAGCCTTTGAGCAGTGTGCAGGTTTCACACGGATCACAGGAGGCAAAAATCCTCTGGACGCAACCAGTGTCCATCCGGAAAGCTATGACGCAGCAAAAAAACTCCTGGAAAAGCTGGGCTACACACCGGAAGATGTGGCAGAGCGTAAGCTTACCGGTATTTCTGGGCAGATCCGCGATTACGGAAAACTGGCAAAGGAGCTGGAGATCGGAGAGCCAACCTTATGTGATATCGTAAAGGAATTGGAAAAACCTGCCAGAGATCCACGTGACGAGATGCCGAAACCGATCCTCCGTACCGATGTCCTGGATATGAAGGACCTGAAAGAAGGCATGGTCCTCAAGGGAACTGTCCGCAATGTTATTGACTTCGGTGCTTTTGTGGATATCGGTGTGCATCAGGATGGCCTGGTCCATATTTCCGAGATGAGCGAGAAATTCATCAAACATCCGCTGGAAGCAGTCAGTGTGGGAGATATCGTGGATGTCCGTGTTCTTGGTGTTGATATGAAGAAAAAACGGATCAGCCTTTCCATGAAGGGAATCAGTAAATAAAGAGAAAAACTGAGTAAAGAGAAGCAGGCAAGTATATTCTGCAGCATTCTGCGGCGGATTACCGGACCGATATACAATAAAGCTATAACAGAAATACAGCAGTGGTTTATACCCTATACTTTATAGAACCGGAGAAATCAGGTTTACAGGGAAAAACCACTGCTGTATTATTATATTACCAGATGCGGATTATAGGAAATGCTTATATCAGAAATAAGCTTTGAAGCTCATAGATCGATCCGCATATGTATATCGAATGATCGATCAGACAGGAGGGATTATATTTGGATAGTACTGTACAGACCGTGCAGGAGGTCGGAAATCAGGTAAGCCAGTACAGGCAGATGTTTGAAAATTATCTGCCGGACATCACGAAATTCGGAATCAAGGTTGTTCTGGCTATTGTTGCTTTCTGGGTAGGAAGCACGGTAATTAAATGGATCGTAAAGTTTGTGAGGAAATCACTGACAAAATCCAGGCTGGATACAGGAGTGGCACAGTTTATGTCCTCACTGGTCAAGATCGTACTTTACATACTCCTGATCTTTAACATATCCATAAGCTTTGGAGTAAAGGAATCATCTCTGGCAGCACTTCTCGGAACTGCAGGTGTTACTATGGGTCTTGCCCTCCAGGGCGGACTTGCCAACCTGGCAGGAGGTATGATGCTTCTTCTGTTCAAGCCTTTCCAGGTAGGGGATTACATCATCGTTAACGGACAGGACGGAAGCGAGGGAACGGTAGCCAAGGTCGAGATCTGTTATACAACGCTGTTATCCATTGATAACAAGCACATCGTGATCCCGAACGGTACTCTTTCCAATGTGACCATCACCAACGTAACAGCAAGGGATCAGCGAAGGCTGGAGATCAAAGTGGGGATCTCTTACAATGCAGATATCCAGAAGGCCAAGGATATCCTGGAAGATATCCTCACCGAGGATCCGGATACAAGAGAAGACGAAGAGATGGTGGTATTCGTAGACGAGCTGGCAGAAAGCTCTGTGATCATGGGCTTTCGTGTCTGGGTAGATACCGACCGCTACTGGGCAGCCAGATGGAGATTGAACCAGAGGATCAAGGAAGATTTTGATTATTATGGAATTGAGATTCCTTATAATCAGCTGGATGTGCATATCCATAAATAATGTGCATAAAGGAAGAAAGCTAAAGCCCTTTCACATGGCAGAGAAATTGCTGTGGGGGAGGGTTTTTTGGTGAAAGTAACTGATTTTGAGATTATTACTGCCATTCATGATAATAGAGAATATGAAAATTATTGACAAACCAGTGTCGGGGTGCAATAATACCCCACAGAGATAGTATTTGGACTCAAAACTATACTCTGGCTGAAATCACTGGAATCTTATATAAAAATAGCCAGCCGGAACCCGGGATCGGGAACGGACGGATATATGAAAATTATAAAAGATACGAGCCTGTATCGATGATAACGAAGGCGTTACAACAGTTATGGGAATTTTGAGCAACTGTTGAAGAGCATGCTTTTCGTGTATAAAAAACAGGACTCAATATACAGGGAATCAATCAGAAGCGTTTCAGGGTCGAAGTGTACCCCGAGACGTTTTTTTATTAAATACGGAAGCGGATGTTTTTATCCACTTGAAAGTTATTCCCTACAGGAAAGGACTTATATAAGATGACAATAGAGATGTTAAAAGGAAAGATCCACAGAGCAACCGTTGTCCAGGCGGAACTGGATTATGTAGGAAGTATCACTGTGGATGAGGAACTGCTGGAAGCTGCCGGGATACTGGAATATGAGAAGGTCCAGATCGTAGATGTGAACAACGGCAGCCGTTTCGAGACATACACCATTTGCGGAGAACGCGGAAGCGGTATGATCTGCCTGAACGGAGCAGCAGCAAGATGTGTAAGCACCGGTGACAAGATCATCATCATGGCTTACGCACAGTACGAGCAGGAAGAAGCCCGTACTCACAAGCCTGCAGTTGTATTTGTAGATGAAGAGAACAGGATCAGCAGAGTGACCAATTATGAGAAACACGGACTGCTGAAGGATATGGCCTGACGCAGATCAGGAAGATAATAAGACGAAGGTGAATTCAGAAAAGAGGCTATCTCGAATCTATAAAGAAAACCGGTTCCAGAACCGGAAAAGAGGAGAGCACAATGCAGGTAACAAAAACAGTAGAAGAAACAAGAAAACAGATCAAAGCGTGGAAAAAAGAAGGAAAAACAGTAGGCCTTGTGCCAACCATGGGATTTCTCCATGAGGGACACGCAAGCCTGATCAAAAAATGCAGAGAGCAGAATGATATCGTAGTGGTATCCGATTTCGTCAATCCTACACAGTTCGGTCCTACCGAGGACCTGGAAGCCTACCCGAGAGACTTTGAGCGTGACAGCAAACTCTGCGAAAGCCTGGGAGCAGACCTGATCTTCTGCCCGGAGCCTTCCGAGATGTATCATGATCCCCACGCATTTGTAAGTATAGATACTCTGTCAGAGACACTTTGCGGAAAAACACGTCCGATCCATTTCAAAGGTGTGTGTACCGTTGTGACCAAGCTGTTCCACATTGTGGCACCGGACAGAGCATATTTCGGACAGAAAGACGCACAGCAGCTGGCCATCATCCGCAAGATGGTGCGTGATCTGAACTTCGATATTGAGATCGTAGGCTGTCCGATCATCCGTGAGGAGGACGGACTTGCAAAATCCTCCAGAAATACATACTTAAGCCCTGAAGAGAGAAAAGCAGCTCTTTGCCTGTCAAAGGCAGTAAAAGCCGGACAGGAAGCCATTCACGCAGGAATCCCGGCAGAAGAGCTTCTCGGAAAAATGCGAGCAGTGATCGAAGCAGAGCCTCTGGCAAAGATCGATTATGTATCCATGGTAGATGCACTTACCATGCAGCCGGTGGAAAAAGCTGACCGTAGCGTTCTTGTAGCAATGGCCGTTTACATCGGAAAAACAAGACTGATCGACAACTTCAGCTACGAGGTATAATGTATGGGAAAAGTTTTAAAGAAAATCGGAATTATCAGCAGCCTTGCATCCAGATATATCGGGATCATTATCATCGCTTTTTCCTGCCTGGCTTTTTTCTGGCGTGACGGATTTTCCTGGATGACGAACTATACATCTGTATTTCTGGGAGTGATCATGTTTGGTATGGGCCTGACCATAAAGTTGGATGACTTCCGGGCAATTTTTTCCAGACCCAAAGAAGTGGTGATCGGTGCAGTGGCTCAGTATACCATTATGCCGGTGATCGCCTGGCTTCTGTGTAAAGTGATGAACCTTCCGGCAGATCTGGCACTGGGAGTGATCCTGGTGGGATGCTGTCCGGGCGGAACAGCCAGCAATGTGATCACCTATATCGCAGGAGGTGATGTGGCGCTTTCTGTGGGAATGACTATAGTTTCCACACTGGCAGCACCGTTGATGACACCGTTTCTTGTATATGTTCTGGCAGGAGCCTGGGTGGAAGTATCCTTCTGGGCCATGGTGCTTTCTGTGGTAAAGGTAATTCTGATCCCGGTTCTCCTGGGAGTTTTTCTTCGGAGCCTTGCGGGAGAGCATGTGGATAAGGTATCCGACGTTATGCCGCTGGTGTCGGTTGTAGCTATTGTTATGATCATCGGAGGAATTGTGGCTGTAAATGCAGAGAAGATCGTAAGCTGTGGAGTTCTGGTGCTTGGAGTAGTGGCGATCCACAATTTCTGTGGTATGATGCTGGGATTTCTGGCTGCAAAAATCTTCCATGTGGAGTATTCCAGAACAACAGCTATAGCTATAGAGGTAGGCATGCAGAACAGTGGCCTTGCTGTCTCACTGGCGGCAGCTAATTTTGCAGCCAATCCACTTGCAACACTTCCGGGCGCGATCTTCAGTGTATGGCACAATATTGCGGGTTCCATTTTTGCGGGGATCCGCCGTGCAGGTGCAGAAAACCTTGCAGAGATTGATCGGATCAGGGAAATCGACTGCTGTAATTGCGAAAAGCAATAAGCAGTGAATGCGGATTGCGGATATCCTCCTGACGGGGAACAGCAAAGCTGTGGAAGAATGTCTGTAAAGAAAGATTCCGGGGAGTTTGAGAGATAAAATGGCAGATTCTGTCGAAAGAAAAAGTCATAAAATGCAGAATTGTGGTTTACAAATTTTAGCCGGTATACTATAATAACCACATGGACGAACAAACGTCCCCAACATATGAAAACCGGGGGGCCCGCTGAAGCGAGCTGAGAGTAGACTGTAAATGTCTTGACCCATAACCTGATTTGGATAATGCCAACGTAGGGACATATGCACGAAGGATTCTTAAAGACACAGAAGATCAGAGAGTACAGAAGAGATCAGAAGTACAGAAGATTTTCATTAAGTACGTAAGAGTAAGAGCCGGTTGCCGTGATGCGTATGCGTTGCAGCAGCCGGTTTTTTGTTGTATAAACACAAAGAATTTATGGAAGGAGATTTTTTTTACATGAGAAATTACAGTACACAGATGGAGGCAGCCCGTAAAGGCATCATCACACCTGAGCTTAAGATCGTAGCTAAGAAGGAACGCATGACAACAGAGGAACTGCTTCCGCTGGTAGCCTCCGGTAAGGTGGCAATCTGTGCAAATAAAAATCACAAATGTATCGATCCGGAGGGCGTAGGTTCCATGCTCCGCACCAAGATCAATGTAAACCTTGGTGTATCCAGAGACTGCAAGGACTACGATGTAGAGATGCAGAAAGTAATGGAAGCTGTAAACATGGGCGCCCATGCTATCATGGATCTTTCTTCCCACGGAAATACCATTCCGTTCCGACGCAAGCTGACATCCGAGTGTCCGGCAATGATCGGAACCGTTCCGGTTTATGATTCCGTTATCCACTATCAGAGAGATCTTGATACGCTGACAGCTAAAGATTTTATCGATGTAGTAAGACTCCATGCACAGGATGGTGTTGACTTTGTAACTCTTCACTGTGGAATCACAAGAAAGACCATCGATCAGATCCGTAATCACAAGAGAAAAATGAATATCGTTTCCAGAGGAGGATCTCTTGTATTTGCATGGATGTGTATGACCGGTGAGGAGAATCCGTTCTATGAATACTACGACGAGATCCTGGATATCTGCCGCGAGTATGATGTGACCATCTCTCTTGGTGATGCCTGCCGTCCGGGATGTCTGGCTGACGCAACAGACGTATGCCAGATCGAGGAGCTTGTACGCCTTGGCGAGCTGACCAAACGTGCATGGGAAAAGGACGTTCAGGTTATGGTTGAGGGACCGGGACATGTGCCACTTGATCAGGTTGAGGCAAATATGAAAGTACAGCAGTCCATCTGTCAGGGTGCACCGTTCTATGTATTAGGACCTATCGTAACTGACGTTGCACCGGGATATGACCACATCACATCCGCGATCGGCGGCGCAGTAGCAGCTATGTCCGGAGCAGCATTCCTCTGCTATGTAACACCGGCCGAGCACCTTGCACTTCCGAATCTTGAGGACGTAAAACAGGGAATCATGGCATCCAAGATCGCAGCTCATGCAGCAGACATTGCCAAAGGTGTCCGCGGTGCCCGTGAGATCGATGACAAGATGGCAGATGCCAGAAGAAAGCTTGACTGGGAGGCACAGTGGGAATGCGCCATGGATCCGGAAACAGCAAAACGTATCTGGAACGAGCGCAAACCGGAGCATGATGATACCTGCTCCATGTGTGGTAAATTCTGCGCAGTACGAAGCATGAACAAGGCACTTGCAGGAGAGCATATCGATATTCTGTAAGAATACAGAATGCATATGAGCATGCAGCATCACAGTAGAACGTGGTGTTGGCAGTATCCAGCCAGAAAACTGGTTGATCGAATGCGGATATGGAAAGAACAGTAATGCTGAAATTGTGGAAAGTCTGATGTTCCGATAATAAAACATAAACCGCTGTGATCTAAAATGAAGATCACAGCGGTTTTTTGCAGAGTAGGGGACATTATTGCAGCTTGCGAAAAGACAGGGCCGCGTTATAATAAAAACAGAACTTACATATAAACGGTTTACATAAAAAGGAAGGAAAGGTACGAAATGAAATTTCCGAAAAAATTGATAGCATTTGGTCTGTCATTATGTATGTCTGTTGTTCCATGTGGACCGGTGGCGGCCGAAGATTTTACAGACGCACAGACGGATATGACAGACACCATTGATACTTTTACAGATGACGGGAATTCTGAAGAATCAGAAAATACCGTAAACACAGATCAGATCACGGAAGAAGATACTGCCGTGAGCACAGATCAGATTACAGAAGAAGAGTTTCCGGGATCAGATATCGGAACGGAAACGGATGAAGCTGAAAGCTCAGAGAGTGAGGAAATACAACAGGATTCTGAAGGAGAATCAACTCTGGAAGAACCTTCGGCGTTCATCAGAAAAGCAGAAGGAACAGAGGAGGCTGCGGCACCGGAAGAAATTTTTGGTGACGGAGAAAACCAGGAGCAGCAGGAAGATATATTCACAGATGATATTCCGGCAGCAGGCACTTCCGAAAAAGAAACAGATGTAGAGAGCACAGAAATATATCTGTATGCGATGAATGATACCTACAGCAGTGTGATCTCCATGCCGGATACCATGCAGACATCTTATCAGATCCAGACATCCGGCAAAAATCCGGTATATACGGTTGTTTCTGGTTATACTGCGAAAGTCAGCAAAACTGGTCTTGTTACTCCTAAAATGCAGTATGTAACCTATGTAGACAAAAACGGAAATGACGTAAAGAGCCAGTGGGAATACATGTTTGGAGAGACCCTGATCTCTGTACAGGATGGAAACAGTACCGTTTATTATAAATTCATACTTAAAGATTATGCGGAGTATTACGCAGAACAAAAAATGGATACATTCCTCAAAGAAAATATTACTGCGGAAATGTCCGATTATAAAAAGGTTGAGACGATCGCCAGATGGCTTGCCAACAACTTCAATTACAGTCAGTATCATTCCGGCTATACAGGCCTGATGCTGGATGGCGGCGGAGACTGCTGGGCCAATACCAGCGCAGTGAACTATATGTGCGAAAAACTGGGACTGACCGTGTATGCAAGGTATGCGGCAAATGATCCGGGGGCGGGAAGCGGTCACAGGAACTCCGTAGTCATCATTGACGGAGAAAGATATCTGGTTGACTGCGGATATACGGGAAATGCCCCCAGACATTATGAATTGTCCAAAATGGACTATGACTATTCTTATGAGATCCTGAATGATGGAACACTCAGGCTGTATCAGTATGAAGGGACAGATACAAATATCGTAGTTCCGGATACTATTGACGGAAGAAAAGTAACGGTTCTTGGAAACAGTACCTTCCAGTATTGCACCCAGGCTTCTGATATAGAGTCTGTTACTTTGCCGGATTCGCTTACAACCATCGAAAAGAATGCTTTTTACAACTGTGAGAAATTGAAATCTGTTACGATTCCCCAAAACGTGTCATCTATAGGGCTGGCTGCTTTTGTGGAGGGCTTGTCTGAGTCCAGTCTGACAGAAATTAAAGTAGATCCGGAAAATCCGTATTTTTCTGAAAAAGACGGAGTGGTATTCAGCAAGGATGGCACAAAACTGATCGTGTTTCCGTCCGGACGTTCCGGAGATTACCAGATCCCGGATGGAACTGTAAGCGTGGGAGACTATGCTTTTTATTACTGTGTAAATGTTTCTTCCATAACAGTCCCGGGAAGTGTCAGAAGCCTTGGAGAAGGTGCATTCGGAAACTGTTCGTCGCTTACGAAAACTGTCCTGAACGAAGGCTTGGAAGAAATCGGTGAATATGCATTCCAGAGCAGTTCAGGGATCCGTGATATTATAATTCCCGCATCTGTAAAATCAGTTGGGAAAAATGGACTTCGTCTGTCTTCCGGGTGCAGGATAAGAGTACTGAGCACAGATACTGTCTGGGCGGATGATGCGTTCAGGGATTCAGCATTGATCGCGGGAAAAAAGGATTCCACACTTCAGAAATACGCAGAGGACCGTGGCTACACGTTTGTGGAGCTGTCAGCAGACAACCGGATACCGCTTCAGAATGAATGGTTTGAACAGATCACTCCAGACTATGAATATAATGGAAAAAGCCATGAACCTGAAATAGAATCCAGTGAATCCGCACCGGAACTTGAGCAGGGCTCCGATTATGAAGTAACTTATGAAAATAACATCAATGCAGGAACTGCGACTGTAAAGATCACGGGAAAAGATATTTTCTGCGGTACAGTAGAGCGGAGTTTCAAGATTACGCCAGATGAAAATGGAATGTATGTGTGCTATTTTGCGGAAAATAATGAAACATACCTGGAAACCACCTTTAAAGGAAAAAAAGTGGAACCGGAAGTGGTAATTGACGGACTGGTACAGGGAAAAGATTATACGGTAACCTATGTTAATAATGAAAAGCCTGGTGAAGCTCGTGCAGAGCTCACGGGAATCGGCAATTATAAAGGATCGGAAACATTATATTTTACTATTTACGGAAAACTACCGGCTGCGGATCCAATAGCTGATCAGATATATACAGGAAAAGAACTCACACCTGCCATCGTAATTCCCGGATTGAAAGCCGGCGAAGATTATTATATGTACTACGAGGATAATCAGTATCCGGGTGTGGCAACGGTAACCATTTATGGTACCGGTTATTATAAAGGTACCGCAACCATTCATTTCAAGATCATAAAAAAGACAGAAAGGTTTGTCAGCAATGTTAAGCTAAACAGAACCTCTTACACTTGTACGGGAAAATCCATCCGGCCATCAGTAACTGTAACTGTAAATGGAAAGAAGATCGGTGCGAGTGCTTATAAGCTGTATTACAAAAATAATAAAAATTCCGGAATTGGAACTGTGCAGGTCAGAGGGACCGGAAAATACAGTCGTATCAACAAAACGCTTACCTTTAAGATCCTGCCTCCAAAAACTCTGCTGACAGGACTGAAAAAAGCAAACAGATCCTTTACCGCAAGCTGGAAAAAAAATATACAGGCAACTGGCTATCAGATCCAGTTTGCAGCAGACAGCAGATTTACAAAAGAAAGAAAAACGGTCACAGTTGGAAAACAGTCTGCGACCAGATATAAGATATCAGGACTGAAAAACAAAAAGACCTATTATGTCCGCATCCGGTCATATAAAAGAGTCGGAAAAAAGGTTCTTTACAGTAGCTGGAGTACGGTAAAGAAAATCTGGGTTTGATCATAAAGGAGTGGATCTTAGATTTATATAAATGGAGCAGAATGCTTCTGTGACAGAATTAAGCCTTGTAATTATAAAAAGAGCGCGTTATAATGAACTCATAAAAAAGAAAATTTCTTCGGGGCAGGGTGTGATTCCCTACCGGCGGTATAGTCCGCGACCCGCTTTGGCGGCTGATCTGGTGAAATTCCGGAACCGACAGTAAAGTCTGGATGAGAGAAGAACGCGCAGTATTTAAAGAACGTGCTCAGTGCCCCGGGAAGAAGCTCCCGGGGCTTTTTATGTGAAGAAATAGAAATTTTTTTCGCATAAAGATTTCTTGTGGAAATTTTCTTTGAATATTTCTGAAGAAGGAGAGAGAGTTATGAGTGAACAGATATTACAGAGAGGAAATGCCGTGGAAAGAAGCAGAACAAGGACCATCGCGCAGGTAGCCATGCTTGGTGCTGTGGCAGGAGTATTAATGAATCTTGAGTTTCCGATCCCGTTTCTTGCACCGTCTTTTTATCAGCTTGATTTTTCCGAGGTACCGGTTATGGTAGGAACCTTCGCTATGGGACCTGTGGCAGGTATCCTGATCGAACTTGTGAAGATTCTCGTACATCTTGTGACGAAGGGAACCATGACTGCCGGTGTTGGTGATGTTGCCAACTTCCTGTTTGGATGTGCCTATGTGGTACCGGCCGGTCTGATCTATCGTTTCCGTCACAAAAAGAGCAGAGTACATGCAGTTGCAGGTATGGCAGTGGGAACAGTTCTGACAGCGATCCTTGCATGCTTTGTCAATGCCTTTGTGCTGCTTCCAGCTTACGGTAAGGCGTTTGGAATGCCGATCGAGACCTTTATCCAGATGGGAAGCGCAGTACACAGCTCCGTAAACGGACTGCTTACCTTTGCACTGCTGATCATTGCTCCGTTTAATATCTTTAAATATGCACTGACATCTCTGATCGTATTTGTAATTTATAAGAAGATCCGTGTTGTACTGAAGGGTGACTGATCATAAGCAGCTGCCGGAGGATGAAGAAAAGATCAGAAATTGGTGGTTTCAGATAAATATCTGAGAATGTGAGAAATGCCATGTAATATATTGCCGATGGGCAGTAAATTACATGGCATTTTTTATGTCAGGCGTTTTGTTCTGCAGCTTTCATGACTCCAAGCTCACGTCTGGCAAAAACAACGGCCAGCACAAATGCAGAGGTATCTGCAATTGGTCCTGCGTACATGACGCCATCGATTCCGAAGAAGACCGGGAAGATGACGATCAGAGGCAGCAGGAAGAGTACCTGCCTTGTGAGGGACATAATCACACCAAGCCTGGCTTTTCCAATGGAGGTAAAAAAGCAGGCGGACATAGGCTGGATCCCGTTGGCAAAGGTCATCAGCATGAAGATGCGGAGATATTTTTCTGCAAAATGAAAGTACAGGTCGCTGCCGTTTCCGAAGATGCCTACGATCTGATGCGGGAAGAACTGGAAGCAGATAAAAAATATGGTTGCGATCACAGTACATAAGGTTACGGAATAGCGGTATGTCTGGCGTACACGGCTGTATTTTTCGGCACCGTAGTTAAATCCCAAGATGGGCTGGGAGCCCTGGGAGATTCCGATGCAGATGGCCATAAATACCTGATTGACTTTGGAAATGATCCCTGCACAGGCGATTGGAATATCACTCCCGTAGGCGGAGAGTGCTCCGTAATGGCGAAGTGTGTTGTTCATGACGATCTGCACTGCAGCAATGGCAACCTGATTGATACAGGATGCCATTCCCAGAGAAAAAATGGCAGACAGATTGCGTGCCTTAGGAATCAGCATGGAGTGGTCCAGGTACATTTTCCGGAGTCTGGAAAAATAAAAGATGATCAGAAGTCCGGATACGATCTGGCCGATCACGGTTGCCCAGGCTGCACCTTTGATGCCCCAGCCGAATCCAAAGATGAAAAGCGGGTCCAGGATGGTGTTGATGGCGGCACCGGCCAGGATGCAGGCCATGGAATAGGTAGGACTCCTGTCTGCTCGGATCAGGTGGTTGCCGCCTGTGCTTAAAACATAAAAGGGAAGTCCAATGGCGGTGATCCCTATGTAATCAATGGCATAGGGCATGACGTCCGGTGTTCCGCCGAAAAAATGAAGCAGTGGCTTCAGGAACAGAAGGACAATGACAGAGAGTATCGTACCGGAGATTATCAGCGTGGAGAGTCCGGTTCCTGCAATGGAGCTGGCTTTTTTTTCGTTTCCTGCGCCCATTTCCAGGTTGTAATTGGAGGCGCTGCCGATTCCCAGGAGCAATGCAGCAGCAGTAGAGATAATGGTTACGGGAAATGCGATGTTTGTGGCGGCGTTTCCAAGCATTCCTACGCCCTGGCCGATAAAGATCTGGTCAACGATATTGTACAGAGCGCTGACCAGCATGCTGATGATGGCGGGAATGGCGAATTTGGCGATCAGGCTGCCTACAGGGGCGGTTCCCAGAGGGTTTTCGGCCTGGGCAGCATTGGTCTGATTTTTCAATGTTTTTTCCTTCTTTCTTGTCTACAGTAGCTGTTTGGTAATGTAATAAGTAAATTTAAATTTTATAGCAGGGTATTTATTATAGCACTATTGTGAAGGGAGTGTAAGTATAAAAAATTGACCTTTGGTTTTGGATGGGATAAAATGTTTTTAGAAAAAATTTTCGGGAAGGAGTTTTTCAGATGGGTAAGATCAATAGTGTGAAAAAACTTACAGATAATAAGTTCGTGAATCTTTATGGAGTGGATGCGACCAGTGTACATGATACGCCGGTTTCTTATTTTGTGGCCTCCAGGGCGAAGTGTGTGGAGGATATGAAGCTTTCTACAGGGGAGAATCATCCGGATGGGGTGATCATTTACAGTGTTTATGGAGAGAAGCGGGATAAGGTTGTGCTGATCCGTCAGTATCGGTATACGATCGGCGGGTATATTTATGAGTTTCCGGCGGGGCTTGTGGAGCCTGGGGAGGATTTCCATGAGGGTGCTGTGCGGGAGATGTTTGAGGAGACCGGGTTGAAGCTGGAGCCGATCAAGGTTGCGGAGGCTTTTGAGAAGCCTTATTTTACGACGATTGGGATGACGGATGAATCCTGTGCTACGGTTTATGGGTATGCCAGTGGTGAGGTTAGTAAGGCTGCTCAGGAGGATAGTGAGGAGATCGAGGTTGTGATCGCGGACCGGGATGAGATCAGGAGGATCCTGAAGGAGGAGAGGGTTGCGATCATGTGTGCTTATATGCTGATGCATTTTTTGAAAGATGAAGAACCATTTGATTTTTTGAAAGAAATCTGAGAAAAAATCAAGGGGAATCTGCCGTTGGCGGATTCCCCGTTTTGATCAGAGTTCTATGAGTTTTCCCAGGTCTTTGTTGTATTTGCAGTATTTGCCGTTTTCGGAGATAAATGGCTGGTAGGTGTCGGTCCGGTTGTCTTTGACGTAGACGATTCCGGTGGCGATCATTTCTACCAGGGAGAAGCGTTTGCTTAAGCTGGAGATCCAGCGGTAGGTTTTTTCGTTGCCGGAGTCTGCCATGAGGAGGTTGTAGCCGCCTGGGCAGGCTTCCAGGGTGAAGTAGACTTTCTGGGACCGGATGGAGGTGTTGAAGACCTGGCCGGTGATGTAGGTGGAGAAGTTGGTTTCTACAAATTGGCGGAAGGTGTAGAAATCGTAGATCACGCCGGTGGTCTCATCTTTGATCTTGTCGCCGCGTTCGATGCGGGCTTTCAGGAGCTTGAGGACTTCGATGGTCCAATTGATGAAGGAGATGCTGCTGTAGGTCATGCTTTCCTGAAGTTGATCGACCAGCTGTTTTGACAGGATGTTGGATTTTGATGCTTCATTAAAAAGTTCTTCGTTCATAAGGTTCCCTCCAGTGTTGGATTTTTATATGGTTTTCGCTCTTTTTTTGTATCTTTTATTATAAGTCTGAATTATATATAAAGCAATAAAAAATGCATAAAATACAAAGATGATTATCGGGAAATGATATATAATTGACGATTATGTTTTGAAAATGTCAGTGCTTTTGAGGGCTGGGTTAAATGTGGACTTTAAATATCGAGTTAATTTGGATAACTATAAATAATTATAAGGAAGAGTTTTACCAAATATTCTCATTTTATTGATAAAATTTTGTTGTATATCTCCCTTGACATAAAGCCTTCCTCCGGGTGTATCATAGTGCTGTGCTAAAGGAGGTAGACTATTATGTTTGAGACATTACAGGAGAAGACGGAAGAGAAAGCAATGGTGCAGTTCCTTGAACGCTTTACAGATTATCCATTTCTGGTAAAGTTCAAGAATTCCGAGTATCACATCGGAGAGGGTGAACCTACATTTACGGTGAATTTTAAGAAAGCGATTCCTCTGGCGGATCTGATGAAGAGCACATCCCTTGCACTGGGTGAGGCGTATATGCGTGGGGATCTGGATATCGAGGGAAATCTTTATGAAGCGCTGGATCATTTTCTAGGTCAGATGGGGAAATTTTCTACCAATGAATCTGCTCTGAAAAAAATCATGTTCAGTTCAACATCAAAGAAGAACCAGGAAAAGGAAGTGACCAGCCATTATGATATTGGAAATGACTTTTATAAACTTTGGCTGGATGAGACTATGAGTTATTCCTGCGGGTATTTTATCCATGAGGATGATACGTTGTATCAGGCACAGGTAAATAAAGTTGATTATATCCTTAAAAAATTACATCTGGAAGAGGGTATGAGTCTTTTGGATATCGGCTGCGGCTGGGGTTTTCTGCTGATCGAGGCAGCTAAGAAATATAAGGTTCATGGTACCGGTATCACCTTAAGTCATGAACAGTATGCAGAATTTCAGAGACGGATTAAGGATCAGGGGCTGGAAGATTATCTTACGGTAGAGCTGATGGATTACCGTGATCTGCCGAAGAAGGAGTATCAGTTTGACCGTGTTGTCAGTGTCGGTATGCTGGAGCATGTTGGACGTGATAATTATCAGCTGTTTCTTGATTGTGTGGAAAAGGTTCTGAAGCCGGGCGGACTGTTTCTGCTTCACTTTATCAGTGCTCTGAAGGAGCATCCGGGTGACCCGTGGGTCAAGAAATATATTTTCCCGGGCGGAACTGTTCCGAGCTTACGTGAGATCCTGAACCATATGGCAGAGGACAATTTCCATACCCTGGATATCGAAAATCTCCGTCTGCATTACAATAAGACATTGCTTCACTGGGAAAAGAATTTCCGGGACAATATTGAAAAAGAAAAGACTATGTTTGACGAAGAGTTCCTGCGTATGTGGGATCTGTACCTGTCAGCATGTGCGGCAACCTTCCACAACGGAATTATCGATCTTCACCAGATTCTTATGACCAAGGGTGTGAATAATGATCTGCCGATGACACGCTGGTATTGATAAAAGCCTTTACAAACCTGCCGGAAAGGAATATCATACTTCTATAAAATTATTTATTAAAGCGTATAAGGAGCCTGTGGATTCAGCATATGATTACAGAAATGCTGAATCCGCAGGCTTTGTTTTTTAACCGATAAACCGCGAAGGAGTTATTCGGTCATGAGCAAGTAGCGAAGCGTATTGCGAATATTCGCTTGACTATTCCGTTTACCGATAATTATGGAATGTGCATAAAAACAAAGCTGCAAACTTGTTCAATAAGCAGAATCATAGAAAACTATCTTGACAGATCAGAAGAAAAGAATAATAATGTAATTACTTTAATAAAATAATTAATAAAAGATGATATGCAATAGAAAGAAATTAGAGGAGGAGAATAAGATGCTTCAACAGGTAATGACAAATCCCGGAGAGATTATTTTCAGAGAGGTTCCGGTTCCGGAAGTGGGAGATGACCAGGTTCTGGTTAAGATCATGAACATTGGTATCTGCGGATCAGATATCCACGTATATCACGGTAAGCATCCTTTTACAAAATATCCGGTAACACAGGGACATGAAGTATCCGGTGAGATCACGGGGCTTGGAAAGAATGTGACAGGTTTTAAGGTTGGCCAGAAAGTAACCATCGAGCCTCAGGTATACTGCGGACATTGCTATCCGTGCCGCCATGGAAAATATAATCTCTGCGAGGAACTGAAGGTTATGGGCTTCCAGACAACAGGAACAGCTTCTGAATTCTTTGCAGTAGATGCATCTAAGGTAACACCGATCCCGGAGGAGATGTCTTACGAGGAAGGTGCAATGATCGAGCCGCTGGCAGTTGCAGTCCATGCAGTGAAGCAGATGGGCGATGTAAAAGGGATGAACATCACAGTGATCGGTGCAGGTCCCATCGGAAATCTTGTTGCGCAGACAGCCAAAGGAATGGGGGCAGCCAGGGTTATGATCACGGATGTCAGTGACCTTCGTCTTGCAAAAGCAAAAGAGTGCGGCATTGATATCTGTGTAAACACAAAGGAGAAAAATTTCGGAGAGGCACTGGTAGAGGCATTTGGTCCGGATAAGGCAGATGTGATCTATGACTGTGCCGGAAATAACATCACCATGGGACAGGCCATCCAGTATGCGAGAAAAGGCAGCGTGATCGTACTGGTAGCGGTATTTGCGGATATGGCAACCGTTGACCTTGCTGTTGCCAATGACCATGAGCTGGATATCAAGAGTACTATGATGTACCGTCATGATGATTATGTAGATGCCATTGATCTTGTAAATGCGGGAAAGGTTCATTTAAAGCCGCTGATCTCAAAGACATTTAAGTTCGCAGATTATCTGAAGGCTTATCAGTATATTGATGAGAACCGTGAGACAACCATGAAGGTTATCATCAATGTGCAGGAGAAATAATTTCTGAAGATTATAAGTGATATAAGAAAAACTCCCGGATGTTTGGCTGTCCGGGAGTTTTCAGATGGTGGCGGTGTCAGATTATGGGAGAATTTTTGGAACAGTTTTGAGTGATTTGTTTATTGATGTGTGGTATGGTTATTATATCTTATAGGATTCTTGTCTGTATGGACATTCTGAAAGCTTCGTATTCTGGAGCGTTTTCCATTTTAAGTTCCTGTAGAGTTCGTAAAAATACGTTTTATGGGGTTTTTATGTTTTGATGATGTGGTATAATTTGGATATACCGGTGGGAGTGATCAATCGTTTGTTTTTGGATGGACGGTCGGATGAAGTGCAGCGTGTGATGACGGATGTAAAATGGCGTCAGAAGCTGTATGATGAGTATGAATTGTAACAAGTGATATGAGTATGACGAGGAGGAATTAGCATGGAGAATATTTTTCACAGAGTAAGTATTCGTAAATATGAAGATAAACCCGTAGAGAAGGAAAAGATCCTTCAGATCCTGAAAGCAGGTATGCAGGCGCCAAGCGCGTGTAATCAGCAGCCGTGGGAATTTTATGTTGTGACAGATAAGGAGAAGATACTGGAACTTTCCAAAGCCACTCCCTATTCCGGATGTGCAGCAGGTGCACCGGTTGTGATCGTTCCGGTATATCGGAAAGAGGGATTGCCTGTTCAGGATATGGCACAGATCGATATGTCTATCGCACAGGAGAATATCTGGCTGGAAACGGATGCACTGGGACTTGGCGGCGTGTGGATCGGAATTGCACCGCTTAAGGATCGTATGGCGTTGGTCCATGATATTCTGAAGCTTCCGGAGAATGTGGAGGTATTTTCTCTTTTTGCCCTGGGGTACCCAGCAGAGAGCAGAATGCAGCAGGATCGTTTTGATGAGAGCAGGATCCACTTTGTAGAATAAAAAAAGCCTTCTTTGAGGAAGATAACATCCGGAAACAGAAGAAGTCTGAATGTAGTGAAAAATACCAATAAATCCTCTGAAAATTTGTGCAGAACGCATTTTGCATGACCGGGATTTTTACGATAAAATGTAAGTATAAGAACTGAAAAACTGCATTAAATGAAAGAGGTGAAGGGTATGAAGGAATATGAGATCATTATTGAAACCATTAATCCCTGCGGCGGCGATCGTCATTCTCAGCAGGAGATCATTGAAGCAAATATCGAGAGCCCGGAAGCTTTCGTAAAAGAAAAAGGAAGATTTCCGATCATTGATAAGATCGAGAATCCCGATGGCGGAGTCGTGATCGTAACCGGTGACGGAAAAGGATACATGGTAAGATATACATTTTCTGAATAATGGATAATGCGGCGTATGTGACGGAAAACGGATCGTAAAGCAGAGCTGGGATCAGATCTGGCTTCGTTACATACGCCGTGTTTTGGCCTTTACCTAAAAAATGCATAAAAAAACATATGCAAATTTATAAAATATATATAAATTATTTGTTGAATTTTTATAAAAAAAGGAGTAAAACATTAGATAAATAAAAAAGAGAAATGCATGGAACAGGACAGATCACAAGAAGCAGACCGGATCACAGAGAGCCGCAGCTGGTGAGAAGCGGCAGAAGGTATTTTGTGATATCACCTGGGAGCATCCCGCTGAATAGAAAGGTTAAGTAAGCCGGGACGTAGTCTTCACGTTACAGAAGAGGCTGTTTGATATGACAGTAATAAGTGGTCGCGTTTAGCAATAAATACGATAATACAAAGTGGTACCACGGAACATTCCGCCTTTGTTATCCGAAAGGATAGCAAGGGCGTTTTTTGATGCAATAACTGTTTTACGGTCATTGTATCATGTATAAAAAACACAAAGGAAAGAGAGTTGATATTATGAACGGAATAACAATGATGATCATAGCCATTGTAGTTCTCGGAGGCGCATATCTTCTGTATGGCCGTTATCTCCAGAACAAATGGGGCATTGATCCGAAAGCAAAAACTCCGGCATACGAAATGGAGGACGGAGTTGATTATGTACCGGCTGATACAAATGTAGTATTCGGACATCAGTTTGCATCCATAGCAGGTGCGGGCCCGATCAACGGACCTATCCAGGCCGCAATTTTCGGCTGGCTGCCGGTTCTGCTCTGGATCCTCATCGGAGGTGTATTCTTTGGAGCTGTGCAGGATTTTGCATCCATGTACGCATCTGTAAAGAATAAAGGACGTACGATCGGATATATCATCGAAGCGTATATCGGAAAGCTTGGAAAAAAATTGTTTCTTTTATTCTGCTGGCTGTTCTGTATTCTGGTTGTTGCCGCATTTGCAGATGTTGTAGCAGGAACCTTTAACGGATTTGTCGCAAATGATGCAGGAACAGTTACAAAGGTAGCGGCAAACGGAGCTGTTGCAACCACTTCCATGTTATTTATATTTGAGGCTGTTGCACTTGGATTTTTCCTTAAATATACAAAATTCAACAAATGGGTCAACACTGCAGTCGCAATTTTACTGCTGGTAGCAGCAATTGTGCTGGGACTTAATTTCCCCATGTATGTAAGTCTTGGAACCTGGCATATCATTATTTTTGTATACATCCTGATCGCCAGTGTCGCTCCTGTATGGGCACTGCTTCAGCCACGTGATTATCTGAACAGCTATCTGCTCATTTTTATGATCGTCGGTGCGGTTATCGGTGTATTTGTTGCTAATCCTTCCTGTAACCTGAAGGCATTTACAAGCTTTAACGTAGACGGACAGTATATGTTCCCGATCCTGTTTGTAACCATCGCCTGCGGTGCTGTTTCCGGCTTCCATTCACTGGTATCTTCCGGTACTGCATCCAAGCAGATCAAAAATGAGAAAAACATGCTTCCTGTTTCCTTTGGAGCAATGCTGATGGAAAGTATGCTTGCCATCATCGCACTGATCGCAGTTGCATCCTTTGCAGATGGTGAAGCAGCAGCACAGGGACTTACAACACAGCCGCAGATTTTTGCAGGTGCTATCGCAAACTTCCTTTCTGTAGTTGGCCTTCCGCATTCACTGGTATTTACTCTGATCAACCTTGCTGTATCCGCATTTGCATTGACCTCTCTTGATTCTGTAGCCAGAGTCGGACGTCTGTCATTCCAGGAATTTTTCCTTGATTCTGATACAGATGAGGAAAACATGAGCCCGTTCCTGAAGGTAGTAACAAATAAATATTTCGCAACAGTCATTACACTGGTACTTGCCTACATGCTTACAAAGGTCGGCTATGCAGAAATCTGGCCGCTGTTCGGCTCCGCAAACCAGCTGTTATCTGTACTCGCTCTTGTAGCCTGTGCAGTATTCTTAAAGAAAACAAAACGTCAGGGCTGCATGCTCTGGATCCCGATGGTATTCATGATGGCAGTTACCTTCACAGCACTTGGCATGACCATCACAAAGCTTTCAAAGGCACTGGTAACAACAGGACTGGATCTTGGAAACACCTTACAGCTTGTATTTGCAGTATTACTGCTGATCCTTGGTGTACTGGTAGCGATCCAGGGCGTGAAGAAACTGCTTGAGAAGACAGATGATAAAAAAGCAACAGCATAATATTATCGGATGAGATCACGGATTTCTGTTTGGCTGAAGAGGCATGAGTCATATAAATGGCTCATGCCTTTTTACATCCATGGAATTTTGAGATATCTAAAGACGATTTATGACCCCATGCGCCTGCATTCATTGGGAGTCATTCCGAATTGCTTCTTAAAAGCAGTCTGAAAGTGACTCTGGCTGGAAAAGCATAAAAAGGTGCTGATCGTACTGATGGATTTGTTGGTATATTGCAACAATTCTTTCCCTTCTTCCAGTTTGCAGCGCAAAATAAATGCGCTGACAGAAAAACCAAGGGTCTTTTTAAATAATCAGGAAATGATGGCTGCGATGATGGAAGGAATGCCGCTTCGTCAGTTGTTAAGCTTCGTTCCCGGAATTAAAAGAGAAATGCTGGAACAGATGGCTGGTTCTTTAACCGAAGGCGTTGCATATAATAAAAAAAAATGTATCAATGGAAATGAAAGCCTTATGCCAGACCAGAAATTAGAGAATCTACTTAATCTTGCCATGAATGCCCTGCCGCATGAGCGGGCAAAATCGGAAAATCTGAATGTGGGATATGATCCCACCACCAGGCTGTGGGATGTGATCGTGAAGTACAGCGGTCCGGAAAGCGGACTTGGTGGTGAGAGGATACAGGTGGTCCCGCTGCTTGGCAGCTATGCAGTAGTGACATTGCCGGAAACGGAAATTTCTGCATACTCAGTCAGAGAGCAGATCGAGTTTATAGAAAAGCCCAAGAGACTTTATTTTGAGACCTTTGAAGAGCGGGAGGCAAGCTGCATTTTGCCGGTGCAGAATGGAGCCGATGGCTTAACCGGCAAGGGGATTTTGGTGGGTATTGTGGATTCCGGGGTGGACTATTTTCATCCGGATTTCAGAAATGAGGATGGAAGTACTCGGATCCTGCGACTGTGGGATCAGAGTGTAGCTGGAAATCCACCGGAAAACTATGTATCAGGAACTGAATATACGAAGGAAGAAATTGATGAGGCGCTTGCACTCGGGGAAACCGAAGGCAGGCGCCTTGTTCCGTCTGGGGATTTCAGCGGACATGGAACAGCAGTTCTTGGAATAGCAGCAGGAAATGGGAGAGCATCGGATGGAGTGAATCGAGGCGTTGCGTATAGAAGTGATCTTCTAGTGGTAAAAATGGGAAATCCACGGGAAAATTCATTTCCGCGGACAACGGAGCTGATGGAGGGTATTGATTACCTGATACGGCAGGCAGTGAAGATGAGAAAACCGATCGTTATAAACGTCAGCTTTGGGAATAATTATGGTTCTCACAGAGGGGATTCTCTTCTGGAAAACTATATTGATACAGTTGCGGCCATGGGGCGGACTGTGATCGTTACAGGAACCGGAAATAACGGCAGCCAGCCCTGGCATGCAGGAGGAATCCTGCAGCAGGGGAAAACAGAAGAAATCCAGTTGGCGGTGGGAGCTTTTGAGCCCACATTAAATGTACAGTTATGGAAGGATTATGAAGATGAGATGGAAATTTATCTGGAAAGTCCGTCCGGAGAACGGATCGGTCCATTATATGAAAGGCTGGGGCCACAGCGGCATCTGCTGGAAAATACAGAGCTTCTGATCTATTATGGAAAACCCGGTCCCTATCAGCTGTCCCAGGAAATCTACATAGATTTCATTCCGGAGGCTAATTATGTGGACAGCGGTGTCTGGAAAGTTCTTTTAAGTGGAAAACGTGTGCGCTCCGGGCAGTATTTCCTCTGGCTGCCGGGTGGAAATGTACTGAATCGCGGAACCGGGTTTTATTCTCCGCGGGCTGTGGGAACTTTGACGATTCCTTCCACTGCCGGAAAAGTTATTTCTGTTGGAGCTTATGATTCCAGACAGAATGCCTACGCAGATTTTTCCGGAAGGGGAAGTCAGTTCTTGCCGATCCGGAAGCCTGATCTCGCAGCTCCCGGTGTATCCATCTCCGCCCCGGTTCCCGGCGGAGGCTACGCCACTGTCACCGGAACCTCCTTTGCGGCACCCTTTGTCAGCGGAAGCGCAGCTCTGCTTATGGAATGGGGGATCGTGAAAGGAAATGATCCGTTTCTTTATGGGGAAAAGGTGAAGGCGTATCTGAGGAAAGGCGCACAGAGTGTGGGCGGATATGAGGAATATCCGAATGTGGAGGTGGGATGGGGACGGTTGTGTCTGGCAGAGAGTATCCCATACGGTATATCCTGAACATATAGAAACGGACAGGATTTTCAGATACGAGCCTTATGATCCTGACATTGATATGAAGATGAATTCAGTTACTGTCAGAGATGCTAGTGCAAATGGCGAAGCATTCACGCATAATGTAGATAAACAAAAACACAAATATAAAAAGAAGGAGGATTGGGTATGGGATTATTTGATAAGAAGATCTGTGATATCTGCGGAGAGAAAATAGGTTTATTAGGCAACAGAAAACTGGATGACGGAAATCTGTGTAAGGATTGTGCAAAAAAATTGTCACCATGGTTTGAAGACCGGCGGCACAGTACGGTAGAGGATATAAAACGTCAACTGGAATATCGTGAAAAAAACAAAAAAGCCGTAATGGATTTTTGTATAACACGTCAGATCAATACCAGAAATTACAATGTTTTTATTGATGACAATAAGGGGAATTTTACTGTTGCACGGAAGCTGGATGTCAATGAAAATCCGGATATAGTTCCTTTATCCGCTGTTGTGCAGTGCAGAGTTGATGTAGAGCGACAGCAGAACGAGGAAACATATACAACAAAGGATGGAGAAACCGTAAGCTATCAGCCACCGGTATATAAGTATGAATTTGATTATACTATGCGTATTAAGGTAAAAAATCCATGGTTTGATGATATGGATTTTCGTTTGAATACTTTTTCCATAAGCAGCGATAACAGAGGGGAATTGATGGAAGTGGAGCAGACAGGTCATCAGATCATAGCCGCCCTGACACCAAATGCGGCTGGAATGCAGCAGTCCGGGATGAACATGAACAGCGGAATGCAGCAGTCCGGGATGTACATGAACAGCGGAATGCAGCAGCCCGGGATGAACATGAACAGCGGAATGCAGCAGTCCGGGATGTACATGAACAATGGAATGCAGCAGCCCGGCAGTTTATGGAAATGTCAGTGCGGTGCAGAGAATACCGGAAGGTTCTGCGAATACTGTGGTCAGCCAAGACCATTTTGAGTGATGATAGACAGAGTGGACAGAATTGTTCACTCTGTTTGTGATAACAGGGGTTGAGAATGGATGATTTCTCTGAAAACTATATAATAAAATAGAGTTTTATAGTATACTTATCACAGAGGTGTATTAATGAGAGAGGAATTTTCATGACATACAATAAAAAAAGGGCACTGTCGTATGGAGGAATCCTGATAAGTGTATTTCTGGCGTATTTCTGCAGGCTGGGAAGACCGGAAAATGTTTTTATGAGAAATCTCGCAGATCAGTGTCGTAACTGTATTTATCTGGGAATGTATTGTGCCTGGGTGATTTATCTGGAAAAGCATGTAGTGCATAGAAAAACGCGCAGATGTCTGACTGCAATTGGCTGTCTGATGGTCTTCTGGTTTTTTGTACGGACAGTAAAATTTCATATTTTTCATGATCCGCTTGGAGAACATATCTGCTGGTATCTGTATTATATCCCGATGATCCTGATCCCGGTCCTTGGACTGGCAGCAGCGATGTTTCTAGGGGAAAAGGATGGAGAGAAAACAGTCAGAAAAATTATTGCCTTGCTTGCTTTTGCGGTGGTTTTGATCATCAGTGTTTTTACAAATGATCTGCATCAGCTGGTGTTTCGGTTTTCCGGGCGGCCGCCGCTTTCAGATAGAGATTACAGCTATGGCATTCTTTTTATAGTGATCCAGGGATGGATCATATTTTGCCTGATATGGATGGAAATCATGCTGATCAGAAAAAGCAGGATTCCGGGAAGAAAGCAATTTTGGCTGCCGGTTATTCCGGGAATATTGCTTCTGGGATGGAATATCGGGAATTTACTCCGTCTGCCTCTGATCAAAACAATTGCCGGAGATATGACAGCGGTATGCTGCCTTTTGATGGCGGCAATTTACCAGGGATGTATATTATGCGGCCTGATACAGACGAACAATCGATATTTTGAATTATTCCAGACCTCCGGAGGACTGGATGCAGAGATTACGGATGATTCCTTTCAGCGATATTATCATTCCGGTGATTTTCCTGAGCTGTCACCGGAACTGCGTAAAATTGTAATAAATAGATCAGCTGTACAGGAACAGGGAATCCGGATCAACCATATTCCTATAAGAGGAGGACATTTGTTCTGGTCAGAAGATATTTCGGTGCTTCTGGATCAGTATCAGGATATCCGGGAACAGCAGGAGGAGCTGACTGCCAGAAATCGTCTGCTGCAGAAAACCTATCAGAAAGAAGCTGAGCGGAGAAAAACAGAAGAACAGAACCGACTGCTGAACATGATACAGAATCAGACAGCCGGGCAGCTGGAATTGCTGTCACAGCTGATGGATGAGCTGGAAAGAACGGAGTCAAGGGAACACTATGACCGGATCCTGGGAAAAATCGTGGTTGTTGGTACATATTTAAAAAGAAGAAAAAATCTGGTATTGACACAATATGCATCAGACGGAAATCTGCTTACAATGGAGGATCTCAGACAGAGTCTTGCGGAATCCTGTGACAGCTTAAAATTATGTAAGATCCGGGCAGCTTATTATGTCGAAAATGGTGAAGTGCAGCTGAATGCAGATGATATACTAAAATGCTATGATACCTTTGAATGGCTTGTGGAACGATTGTTTGATACAATGCAGTCTGTTTTTTACCGTGTGTCGCAGATCGATGATGCTTTGCGGATCTCGGTTCATATTGTAGCAGAAGCAGATCTTCGGGGATTAATGTCAGAAAGACCGGAATTAAATGTGCAGCAGGAAGATGAAAACGAATGGTTTATCGGATGTATCGTATTCAGAAAGAGAGGCGGAAGATGACTGATTTTGCGGAATGCAGTATGGCAATGCAGGATTTTTTGATGATCCTTCTTGAAATCTGCCTGATTCTGGAATTGATCCTTCTGTTGATCAGGATAACCTGTTTTTACGGGAAAAAGAAAATTATAACAGCAGTGACTGTTTTTGCAGTTTCTTTTATGCTTATGGGGTTCCTGATGAATGATCACAGATATTGCCAGGGGGAAAGCGCATATCAGCTAATGCTCCGAATGTGTCCGGTCAGTGTTTTGATGGCAGCGATGGTGGTATTGTTGCTTTATCTTTGCTGGGCAATCTGGAGAGAGAGACGCAGATATCATCATTCTCTGTCTTACTGGTCTGTGAATGAAGCTGTTGATGATGTTCCCTGTGGGGTGTGTTTTTCGGATCCTCTTGGAAGGATCGTTTTATGCAACACTAAGATGCATGAACTGAGCAGGATAATGACAGGCTCCTATCTGCAGGATTTTGAGGCATTGCGGAAAGTAATAAATGGAGGATCCGAAGCAGAGGGACTTCGCAGATTAAACAGTGACAGTAATGTATTTTATTTTCCGGATGATTCCGTCTGGATGTTTCAGGAATATCGTCTGCAGGAGCCGGATTGTGCAGGATATCTGCAGACAGTGGCAGTTAATGTATCAGAAATTTATTACAATGGTGAAAAAATCAGAGCAAATAATGAAAAGCTGGAAATCCTGAATCATAAGCTGGAGGAAATGTATGAAAAAATCGGAGATAAAATAAGAGAGCAGGAGACACTTGCCATGAAAATGCAGGTTCATGACAATTTTGGCCGAAGCCTTCTGTCAATACGCAGGATATTGGAAAGAAAAGAAAATCAGGATAAAATGGATGAACAGCTATCTGCACTAAAGCATCTGGTCTATATTCTTACAGATTCTTCTGTTGAGAATATGGAAGAATTATGCGCGGATACGATCAGGCATGCAGAAGAACTTGGAATTTATGTTCAGATCAGCGGGGATTTCCCTCAGCATCCCTCCTACAGGCTGCTGACAGACAGAGCGATCCGTGAATGTGTGACAAATTGTGCCAGACATGCCCATGGAAGTACAGTTCTGGTGAAGATAGAAAAAGGTGCAAATGAATACAGCATCCGGATAACGAATGATGGAGATGCACCTGAAAAAAATGCAGAAGAAGGTGGTGGTCTGTCTGCACTGAGAAAAGCTGCGGAGTCAGAGAAATGTATTATGCAGGTTTCTTTTTCGCCGGAGTTTTGTCTGGTGTTGAAAATGCCACTGACAGAAAGGATGGGAGTCTATGGTACGGATACTGATAGTAGAAGATCAGAGGATCATGCAGAAGTATTTTGAGAGTATTATTATGCGGGAACCGGAATTCCGACATGTCCAGACAGTTTCGGATGCCTGTGAAGCTGTAAAGATCTGCTCTTACTCGGCAATTGATCTTGTGCTTATGGATGTGCAGACATTTCATAATCATGATGGGCTGAGTGCCGGAAAGATCATCCGGGAAAAATATCCATATACAAAGGTATTGGTTGTTACTTCGCTGATCGATCCCAAGGTGCTGGAAAGAGCAAAGAGCGGATGCGCAGACAGTCTCTGGTATAAGGATCACGGGGAAGAGGAAATACGGAGTGTGATCTACAGAACGTTAAATGGGGAGCATGTATTTCCGGATGTGGCACCGGAGGTGGAACTTAACTGGATCACAAGCGGTGATATCAGTCCCAGACAGCTGGAGATGCTGCGCCTGTACATTCACGGGATGTCATATTCCGAGATCGCAAGGAAAATGGACTGCTCTGCTTCAGGGGTAAGATGGAATTTTCAGGAAATGATCGCCAAGGCGGGATACAGCTGTAAAGAGGATCTGATAGCAGCTGCACTGGAAAGTAAACTGATCGTAACCACACTGAAATAGAAGATCCACAGAATGCAGAAACATATTCAGATAGAGGAAATTTGGCGTGAGCTGACGGAGCATTCATAAATACATCATAAAATTTTGAATAATAGAAGAAAGAGGAAACAGACATGAGTGATTTTTTGACAGAAAAAAATAAAAAAACAGGAATACTGGGGAAACTGAAATGGGTTCTTTGTGGCTTTTTTATACTTTTTTCCCTGGGAGCTATTGGCGCATCGGAGAAGTATATCCGTGAAGGGCGCTGGGGAATGGCAGCAACAGAGATCATACTTGGATTGCTGTTTCTGTATCCGACCTTCCGGGAGATACAAAAAACATTAAAGAAGAAAAAAGCCGGAGAAATCGCCTGCTGGTTTGAATCCTATGCTCAGAATACCGTCTCATTTGAAAAGCTTGAGCAGGAACTGGGAAAAGGTGCAGTGAAAAAGCTGGAAAAATTTATTGCCGGGGGATATATCCGGAATATCCAGATAGACAGAGAAGGAAATTATATTATGATCACTGCACCGAACAGACGCGTAAATGAGAAGATCTATATTACAGTTACCTGCCCCAGCTGCGGTGCAAAGAATCAGGTAATAAAAGGTCGTCTGAGCACCTGTGAATATTGCGGACAGCGTCTTACTCCATGATAAAAGACACCTTTCGGATCTGTCCTGTTAAAGGTAAGATCCTTGTGCAATATGCTCAATGCATAAAAAGGATATTTTATAAACAAAATTATATAAGTTGCATATAACTAACGCATGTAACATAACAGAAATTGTACAAATATCCGTACACCCATAAATTTTTGGAATGAAATCATAGAATAATTTTATAAAAATAGCCAATAAAACTGGATAATATGTTCAAATTATGGTACATTTATTGTAGCGGTCAGAGGAAATACTGCGGCCTTTTTGTGGTTGGGATTTCCGGAGGGCTGAACAAATAACGTAGAACTTATTTATTTGGTTTTATTGTTTCTTTCCTGGGAGTGCAGAGAAGGAGGGAACGGATAAGAGCAGATAATCATAAGGATATAATCTTTATAAGGAAGGTGAGCAATTGGAAAACTATACTAAGTACAAGCTGAAAAGCAGTGATGAGCTTGCATCAGTGCTGAACGGCAGGGACAATCTGTTTGTAATCGCCTGTAACAAGTGTTTCAAGGAATTTGAGACCGTTGACGAACCGGATTGCGAGGAATTCCTGAAATTTGCTGCGGAGCAGGGAAAAACCGTCACAGGCAGTGCGAAATTCGATTTTCTGTGCAACAAGATGCACACAGAAAGAAAATTACAGGATCTGCTGCCGGAAGGTACAGAGAATGTAGTTGTGATCTCCTGTGGTCTTGGTATCCAGACTGTTGCAGATCTGACCGGTAAGCCGGTGATCGCAGCAAGTAATACCCTTAACTACAGAGGCCATCACGGCATGGCACTTACCAAAAAGAGCTGTGATGCATGTGCACAGTGCTATCTGAACATTACCGGAGGCGTCTGTCCTATCGTCGACTGTTCCAAGAGTCTTGTGAACGGACAGTGCGGCGGAGCAAAGAACGGGAAATGTGAAGTGGATCCTAACAAGGACTGCGCATGGGAGAAGATTTACCAGAGACTGGCAAAACAGGGTCGTCTGGAAGAGTTCCTGAACCAGCCGGTACAGGTACGTGATTACTCCAAGGTTAACTTTAAGGTGATCAATGATTACGTGAAGTCTATCAGAGAGGACAGACTGAACGGATACTATGGTGGCGTTCATCCGTCAGAGCACAAGGAATTCAGCGAGCATATCGATCTGAAGAAATTCCCGGATCCGAAGACGGTTGTGATCTCCATGTCCCAGCATCTTGGTGCACCTGCCAACCCGATCGTGGAAGTAGGCGACACAGTAAAGGTTGGACAGAAGATCGGAGAAGCTGCCGGATTTATCAGCGCACCGGTACATTCTAGTGTAAGCGGAACCGTAGTTGCTGTTGAGCCACGTATGCATGGTACAAGAGGCAGTGAGGTGATGGCAGTTGTCATCGAATCCGACGGAAAAAATACTCTGCACGAATCCGTACAGCCACATAAAGCCCTGGACGAACTTACACCGGATGAGATCATTGAGATCGTAAAGGATGCCGGAATCGTTGGTATGGGTGGTGCAGGTTTCCCGACCTGTGTTAAACTGAAACCTGCGAAGCCGGTTGATACCATCCTTCTCAACGGATGTGAGTGTGAGCCATATTTAACAGCAGACCACAAGGTTCTCCTTGAGTTTGCAGATGACATTATTTTTGGTCTGAAAGCGATCCTGAAGACAACAGGTGCCGAGAAGGGTATCATTGTCATTGAGGATAACAAGCAGGATGCCATCGAATTAATGCAGGAAAAAGTTGCCGATATCGGAAACATGGAAGTATTTGTCGCAAGAACCAAATACCCGCAGGGTGCTGAGAAAACTCTCATCAAGCGCGTTATGGGCAGAAAGGTTCCAAGCGGCGGTCTTCCGGCAGATGTTGGCGTTATCGTAGATAATATCAGTACCGTAAAAGCAATCTCCGATGCGATCCAGAAGGGTATGCCGCTGATCGAGCGTGTTGCAACCGTAACAGGCGAGAAGATCAAGAATCCTGGCAACTTTATCATCAAGATCGGTACCAGCGTAAAAGAGCTGATCGATTACTGCGGTGGATTTACAGATGACGATGTTCTGGTCAAGATGGGCGGACCTATGATGGGATTCCCTCTGAATACTCTGGAAGTACCTATGATGAAGGGCTCCAACGGTATCATCGCCATTGATACAGACGAGACCAAAGAGCAGCCATGTATCAAGTGCGGACGCTGCGTGGACGTATGTCCGATGGAACTTTCTCCTCTGTATTTCGTAAAATATGCGAAAGAAGAGAACTGGCAGGGCATGAAAGACATGAGCATTATGGACTGTGTTGAGTGCAGATGCTGTCAGTATATCTGTTCTTCCAAGATTCCGATCATTAACAGCATCAAAGCCGGAAAAAATGCAGTAAGGGGGATGAAGTGATATGTTGATTACCCAGTTAAAAGCAAAAGAAACTATCGTATCACTGGCAGCCGGAAAGAAAGTTTTTATCATCAACTGCCATGGATGCAAGGAAGTTCGTTTTCCGGAAAAAGAGGCTGTTGCACTTCAGAAGGAACTTTCCGCTGAAGGAAATGTGACAGGGATCATGACAACGGATTATATCTGTAATCCGGAAAATATGCAGTTACGTCTCCAGAAACACATGAGCAAGATCCAGGAAGCTGACCTGGTTCTGGTATTCTCCTGCGGCGTTGGTGTTCAGACCATCGCAGAATATCTGGAAGACAAGATGGTATGTGCAGCCTGCGATACATACCCGGTACCTGGTTTCCAGGGTGTAACACCACTGGAATATAAATGTGACCAGTGCGGTGAGTGTTATCTGAACCTTACCGGTGGAATCTGCCCGATCACAGCATGTTCCAAGAGTCTTGTCAACGGCCAGTGCGGTGGTTCCAAGAATGGTAAATGCGAAGTGGACAGCGACATGGAGTGTGGATGGGAGCGCATCTACAGACGTCTGAAAGAGATCGGACGCCTTGACGCACTGAAATGCCCGACACAGATCCATAATTTCGCTACAGATGATGAAGTGAAATAAGAAGCTTGATGAAATTATGATATTGTCCGCCTGGAACATGGCGGCCAATACCCCAAATTTATAATGATTGGAGCAAAGTATAATATGAAAATGAAAGAATTATTCGACCGTGGTGAATTTGTAGTTTCTGCTGAAGTAGGACCGCCAAAAGGGATCCATGTAGATGAGCTGGTAGAAGAAGCCAAAACTTACCTGAAAGGTGTTCATGCAGTTAATGTAACAGATAACCAGTCTTCAGTAATGCGTCTTGGATCTCTTGCAATGTGTAAAGTCCTCAAAGATGCAGGAATGGACCCGATCTTCCAGCTGGCATGCCGTGATAGAAACCGTATCGCACTGGAGTCTGATCTTTTAAGTGCAGCTATGCTTGGTATCGAGAATATCCTCTGCCTCACAGGTGACCACACAAAGATGGGCGACCATCCACAGGCAAAACCGGTATTTGATCTTGATTCTGTATCTCTTCTTCATACAGTACAGCTTCTTGAGTCCGGTGTAGACCTTGGTGGAAACCAGCTGGTTGGTGAGCCTCCGAAATTCTCCAAAGGTGCCGTTGTATCTCCATGCAGCGATTCCGTTGACGCTCAGCTTGCAAAGATGGAAAGAAAAGTTGCCGCAGGTGCAGACTACTTCCAGACACAGGCTGTATTTGAGCCGGAGAAATTCATCAAATTCATGGAAAAAGCAAAACAGTTCGGAAAACCGGTACAGGTTGGTATTATCATTCCGAAGTCCGCTGGAATGGCTAAGTTCATGAACAACAACGTTGCCGGCATTCATGTTCCGGATGAGATGATCGAGGAACTGAAAGCAGACAAAGAGAAGACAAAAGCTGGTATCACAGGTGTTGAGATCGCTGCACGTATCATCAAAGAGTGTAAGCCATACTGCCAGGGTGTACATATCATGGCACTTGGATGGGAATCCAAGATCCCGGCACTTCTTGAGCAGGCTGAGATCTGATCAGAACGATTGCTTTATAAAAAATAACCAGAAAAGCTGTCCGGAACCGGATGCAGGAGATGCACACCGACCGGGCAGCTTTTGTGTAAGAAAAAGCTTCTTTATACGGAAAAACTCTTCGGGAAGCCTGCGGGATCCACAGCGGAAGAATTCTAGATTAAGAGGTAAAGAGACGATGGAAAGTATTATTATCGGGATCGCCGGAGGATCAGGTTCCGGCAAATCTACATTTACAAACAGACTGAAGAAGCATTTCGGAGACGATGTGGTGGTGATCTATCATGATAATTACTACCGCAGACAGGACGGAATTCCTTTTGAAGAACGTGTGAAGGTGAATTACGATCACCCGGATTCACTGGAAACCGATCTTCTGGTCGAGCATCTCAAAGAACTCAAGGAGGGCAAAACCATCCAATGTCCGGTATACGATTACAGTCAGCACAACCGCTCCGACAAAGTGCTGAAGATCGAACCAAGACCGGTCATTCTGGTAGAAGGAATCCTGCTTCTTGCAGATCCCCGTATCCGAGATCTTCTGGATATCAAGGTTTATGTGGAAGCAGATGCAGATGAGAGGATCTTAAGACGGATCTCCAGAGATGTGGAGGAACGTGGACGGGATTTAAACGGAATCATCGATCAGTATCTTACCACAGTAAAACCGATGCATTATCTGTATGTGGAGCCTACACGGGCGAAAGCAGATATTGTGATCAACAGCGGTAAGAATAATGTGGCCTTTGATCTGTTTGTGTCAAAGATCGGGCAGCTGCTGAAAGAACTGAAAAAATAATAAGTAAAATAAAAAAAAGCATGTCATACCTTAGGACAGAGCGGATCAAGTTATATCCGTCTGGCTGTGTATGACATGCTTTTTTGAGCGGTTCAGGTGAAGCTGCCTGTATTCACACGCTCTGTATAAATTTTTCCACATAATATAAAGCTGCACCAATGGCAGGTGTATACTGTCCGTGGGTACCGACCAGAATCTGATCTTTATCCAGGGTAAAGGGTGCGCCTGTGTTGATGTGTTCCAGCAGATAAGTGATGTCTTCTTCCGTAAAATAAGGTGCCAGATATCCGCTGATGATGATCGGCGCATCGATGATCAGGTTCAGGTTTTTCATGGCAAATGCCAGATGGTTCAGGTAATCTTCCCAGTGCTCAGCAAGCCGGGGAGATTTTTTTTCGCGGAGCAGCGGGAAAAATTCCTTCACAGGCATCCCCGCAGACTGTTCCAGAGCATTGGCAGAGCAGTAGGTCTCCAGACAGCCACGGTTTCCACAGTAACATAAAGGACCGTCCGGGTTCACGCACATATGCTCAAGTGTTCCGCTGTGCATGGAGCTTCCCTGATGGATCTGATGGTTGGTGATAATGGCACCGCCCAGGTTTCGGTTCAGAAGGAACACGACAGCACTGTCAAGCTCCGGGTGATTCCACAGCTCCAGAAAAGCGGCGGATTTGGAATCGTGTTCCAGATGGCAGGGGTAAGGAAGATGCCGGGAAAAATCCTCCAGCTTCATGCCGGTATTGTTCATGATGTTTCCATAGATCACAGTGGAATTATCCGGAGAAGTGATCCCCTGTGTGGCAATGGAAACGCCCAGGATCTTTTCCTCCGGATAGTGATTCTCTGCGATGAATTCCCGTACTTTATCGGTCAGCTGTCTGTAATACTCTTCTGTGTTGGAATAGGGAAGAGCAATGGTTTCTGTATAAAAAGCATTTCCATATAAGTCGATGGCTGTGATATGGAACATGTTTTTCAGGATCCCGATGCCAATGGAAATCCGAAAATCCGAGGCGATCTGGATGGCCTGTGCCTTCCTTCCGCCTGTGGAATCAAAATATCCGTTTCTGTCGATGAGTCCTTCTTTTTCCAGAAGGTTCAGGTTCTGGCTTACTGTGGAAAGTCCCATCTGCAGGTCCTGGACGATCTGCATTTTGGAAGCCTGTTTTGCTTTGTATATATACTGGTAAACCTTGGAGCGGTTTATTTTCTTTAAATTGATGGTGGTTAATCCTTTTTCACTCATGAGATTCTCCTGATAAAAGTCATTATAGATATGTTTAAGTCTTAAATATATTTTAGTATAAATTTGCGGGAAATGCAATGTAGGAGCGCCTGAGTAAAAGTAAACAAAAATATAAGAGGAAAATTAGGTGTTTTGTCAATGGATTTTTTAAAAAAATAGTTTTATACTCTACTTACAGTTAATACATAAGCATAAGTGAAAGACATAAATAATAACGAAATATAAGAAAACAGGGAGGTTCAAGATTATGAAATTAACAAGAAATGGAATCAAGGAACGTGAAGCATGGAAGAAAGCAGGTATCGATCTTCCGGGATACGATGTAGAGGCTGTGACTGAGAAAGCGAAAAAAGAGCCAGGCTGGGTACATTTCGGAATCGGAAATATCTTCCGTGTATTTATCGGCGGTATTGCAGATGGTCTTCTGGAAGAGGGAGTTCTTGACAGAGGTATCACATGTGTAGAGACTTTTGATTATGACGTAGTGGATAAAATTTACGCGCCATATGACAACCTTGGCTTAAATGTCATCCTTCACGGTGATGGAACCCGTGAGTACAAAGTTCTCGGGGCACTTGCAGAAGCAGTGAAAGCACAGTCTTCTGATGCTGAACAATGGAACCGCCTGAAAGAAATTTTTGCGGCTAAATCTCTGCAGCTGGTTTCTTTCACGATCACAGAGAAGGGCTATGCACTCCAGAAAGCAGACGGAACATGGTTCCCGTTTGTGGAAGCAGATATTAAAAACGGACCGGATAAGGCAACGGGAGCAATGGCAGTTCTTGTGGCTATGCTGAATGAGAGATATAAAGCAGGGAAATATCCGATCGCTCTGGTATCTATGGATAACTGCTCACAGAACGGCGCCAAGCTTCGTGAGTCCGTGCTGACTATGACAGAGGAATGGCATAAAGCAGGTTTTGTAGATGATGGATTTGTAGATTATGTAACGGATGAGAAGGTGGTTGCATTCCCGTGGACCATGATCGACAAGATCACACCTCGTCCAAGTGAGCAGATCGCAGCAGACCTTGAGAAGCTTGGCGTTGAAGATATGCAGCCGGTGATCACAGGAAAGAAAACATACATTGCACCATTTGTCAATGCTGAGAAGCCACAGTATCTTGTTATCGAGGACAGCTTCCCTAACGGACGCCCTGCTCTGGAAAAAGGCTTCGGCGTATATATGGCGGACAGAAATACCGTCAATCTCTCCGAGAGAATGAAAGTAACCGTTTGCCTGAATCCTGTACATTCCGCAACCGGCCCTCTTGGTGTGGTACTTGGCTATGATCTGTTTGCACATATGCTGAACACGAACGAAGATATGATGAAAATGGCCCGTATGGTTGCTTATGACGAGGGACTTCCGGTAGTTGCAGATCCTGGAATCCTTTCCCCGCAGGCATTTGTGGATGAGCTTTTCAATGACCGTTTCCCGAATGAGTATCTTGGAGATACAAACCTTCGTCTGGCTGTAGATGTGTCCCAGATGGTAGGTATCCGTTTCGGTGAGACTGTAAAAGCATATGTGAAGAAATTTGGAGATGCTTCCAGATTGACAGCAATCCCGCTGGGAATCGCAGGCTGGCTGAGATACATGCTGGCTGTAGATGACGAAGGAAACAAATTTGAGCTTGCACCGGACCCGATGAATGAGGAGATCACAGAGCAGCTTGGCGATATCGTGATCGGAAAACCGGAAACCTTCAAGGATCAGCTGAAGCCGATCCTTTCCAATGAGAGACTGTTCTTTACAGATCTTTACAAAGATGGTGTGGGTGAAAAGATCGAGGACATGTTCCGCGAGATGATCGCAGGACCTGGAGCTGTAAAGGCAACTATTCATAAATATGTAAAATAAAACCAGGGTTACGAAAATAGCTTATGTAAGTATTGAATAAAGAGAAATCCAGAGCTTGCACAGGTAGAACGCAGAATTGCAGAGTGATCGCATTTCTGAGCATGCAGTAAAGCGGGATGCGAACACCGGATTTATGAAAGGATGGGGTTTTGAAATGAATTTAAAAGATCAGATGAACGGAGTTCAGCACGTAGGTGTGCCGACCAATGACATTGAGACAACCATTAAATTTTATGAAGCACTGGGATTTGAGATTGCTTTTCAGACCGTAAACGAAGCGGCCAATGAGAAGGTTGCTTTTCTGAAACTGGGAAATCTTGTGATCGAGACTTACGAGAACAAAGCAGCAAAAATGGAATCCGGTGCCATCGATCATGTTGCCATTGATGTGAAGGATATCGAGAAAGTCCACGAGATGGTGACAGCAGCCGGACTGAATACTATCAATGATGAAGTCCATTTCCTGCCGTTCTGGGAGAATGGTGTGAAGTTCTTTACTATTGAGGGACCGAATAAGGAGAAGGTGGAGTTTAGCCAGTATTTATAAGAAGTAAATAAAATTGTGTTCATGAGTGTGAAACAGAGTACAATACAGAGGTTCGTTTTGTGTTGCATACAGCCTGTCAGATATAAGATGATCAAAGATCATCGTGTATCCGGCGGGCTGTTTTCTGTATTAGACAGAATTTGGGGCCGAGGGAAAATTTCTTGCATGAAATGGATAATGAGACTACAATGAGATGCAGATGTGCTATAGAAGATCGGGATCAGCAGTAGATGAGATGATTCCTGAAGAATAAAAACAGGAAATGGATTTCGGATATCTGTTTCTTGGTATGATGGAGAATTATGAAAATACATTACAGAGTCAAAAAGAATACAATAGAAATTATCCGTTGTTACGGAACAGACAGCCGGGTGGTGCTGCCGGAAGAGATCAATGGCCTTCCGGTAGTCAGTGCGGCGCCGTATGCGTTTTCCGCACACAAGGATGGAGAAGAAGATACAGAAACCTGGGAGAGCGAAGATGTAATTTCGTTCGGGGAAGAGAGACTTCTTGCCGGGGAGGAAGTGCAGGAGATCGTTTTTCCCGATACACTGAAGGAAATCGGAAGATATATTTTTTATGGGTGCAAAAAACTGGAACGACTGGAATTTTCGGATACGCTGATGCAGGTGGGAACCGGGGCGTTTACGGGCTGCAGCGGGCTGAAGGAGCTTGTGATCCATCAGAAAAAAGGGTTCAAGTCCTGTACAAAGGAGATCCTCGGTGAGCTGTGGCAGAAGATCGATGTGGATTTTCTGTATGAAAATGGTGAGGCAGGTGGAAAACGTGCGCATATGGTTTTTCCGGAGCATTATGATGAGGCGGTGGAGAACACGCCTGCGAGAATTTTGTTTACGGAGTATCATGGTTCAGGGACCAATTACCGGCAATGCTTCTATAATAAAGAACTGGATTTCGCAGAGTATGACAGCCTGTTTGATATGGCAGTGGTAATGGATAAGCTGGAGGTTTTGGTTGATATGAGCTTTGGGCGGCTTCGTTATCCGTGGCAGCTGAGCGAAAAGGCGAAGAAGCAGTATGAGGATTATATCCGGGGAAATCTTAAGGATATCGGGGAATACCTGGTGGAAAGCGGAAACTTAAATGGTCTGGAGCTGCTTTCACGGGAAAAGCTCTGGAACAGAGAGGGCCTGGAACATAGTATTGATGTGGTGTCCGGGAAGAAGGATATGGAGATTTCCGCATTTCTGATGAATGAACGCAGCCGGATGCTGAAGGAAGAGCAGAAGGTTGCCGGGGAGACAGAAAATGAGAGGTGCCCTGTTAAAAGGAGAAAGAAGTTTCAGTTATGAGTGATATAGAAACAACTGAAAACAATAAAAATAACTTCCTGCCCGGTCAGGGATCCAATTCCCAGGAGGCAGCCCAGCGTCTCCAGGACATCGGCAGCAGCATCCTCCGGGCGGCAAGAGACGAGCTGTATCTTGGCATGCGTTTTCTGGATGTGGCGCTGAGCAGCTTTATTTATCAGATGGATGGTTCGGTCAGTCCGTTTGGAACAGACGGGGCTGTGATGTACTTCCATCCGGCACAGCTTGGCGGGCTTTATAAAGAAAACAGGATTCTTGTGAATCGAGGATATCTCCATATGGTATTTCACTGCATTTTCCGGCACTTTGGGAAGCCGGGAATAGAGACGCGTTTGTGGAATTTAAGCTGCGATATTGCAGTGGAGCATATGATCGACGGGATCTATCACCGCTCAGTCCGATATTCCAGAAGTCTTCTCCGGAGGGAAACCTACCGTCTTCTGGAAAAGGAAAAGAAGACGCTGAATGCAGAGAGAATCTACAAGATTCTGAAAGAAGAATTTCTGAAGGAAAAAGAACTGGCACAGCTTGAAAAAGAGTTCTACGTGGACGACCATAAATACTGGGCAAACCAGCAGCCCGACCGGAAACCCAATCCCCTGATGAGTAAAAAATGGGGAGATATCAGCGATGGGATCGAAACAGACCTAGGGACTTTTTCCAGAGAGTCAGGAGAGCAGGACGGAGATTTTCTGGACCAGCTGAAAATAGAGAACCGGGAACGATATGATTATCGGGAATTTCTGCGGAAGTTTGCAGTATTTCGGGAAGAACTGACTGTGGATCCGGACAGCTTTGATTATAATTTTTATACCTACGGGCTTTCCCTTTACGGGAATATGCCGCTGATCGAACCCCTGGAAACCAGAGAAGTGAAAAAAGTTTCGGAATTTGTCATTGTGATCGATACCTCCATGTCCTGTTCAGGAGAACTGGTACAGAGATTTCTGGAGGAAACCTATGGGATCTTAAGCGACAGCGGGAATTTTTTCCAGAAGGTAAATATACACATTATCCAGTGTGATGAGAAGGTGCATTCGGATGTAAAGATCACCGGTGCAGAGGAATTGCAGGAGTATATGAACAGCCTGGAACTTTACGGTGATGGAGGTACAGATTTCCGTCCGGCTTTTGCTTATGTGGAAGAGCTGATGGAAAAACGTGAGTTTGAAAATCTTAAGGGCCTGGTGTATTTTACAGACGGATACGGGCTTTTTCCGGCAAAGATGCCGCCATACCGGACAGCATTTGTATTTATGGAGCAGGAGCCTGAGGATGTGGATATCCCGGCCTGGGCCATGAAGCTGGTGATCACGGAGGAAGAATTGTAAAGAATTATATCCATATCTTATGTCATGAATCTGATATTTTAATCTTTTATTTTGTATATTGCTATCTGCATATCAGTTATAGTGTAGAAAATAGGTAACAACAGACAATGTTACGGAAAATATACAGAACAGGAGATTGTATGGCATGAGATATGGGTATTTTGATGAAGAAAAAAAGGAATATGTGATTACCAGGCCGGACACACCTGCTCCGTGGGTGAATTATTTGGGATCGCCGGAATACGGAGCAATCGTTTCCAATAATGCAGGGGGATACAGCTTTGCAAAATCCGGGGCGAACGGCAGAATCCTGAGATATATTTTTAATCAGTTTGATCAGCCGGGAAGATATATTTATCTCAGGGATAATGACACAAAAGATTATTGGTCAGCATCCTGGCAGCCGGTTGGCAAAGATCTCAGTGAGTATAAAAGTGAATGTCATCATGGCACAGCCTATACTAAAATGATGGCAGATTACAGCGAGATACATTCAGAGGTGAGATACTATGTACCGCTTGGGCAGTCCTACGAGGTATGGAATCTGAAAGTTACCAACTGCTCAGACAGAAAACGTGAGATCAGTGTGACTGGATATGCAGAGTTTACAAATAACAGCAATTATGAACAGGATCAGGTGAATCTGCAGTATTCCCAGTATATTACAAGAACAGTATTCTGTGGAGATCGTGTACGTCAGATGATCCATGCGAATCTGGACGGCCTTAAGGATGGGGAAGAGGTTGATAACAAGAACGTGTTCAACCGATTCTTCGGCCTGGCTGGAGAGAAGGTTTCTTCCTGGTGTGGTGACAGGGAAAAATTCCTTGGAAGATATCACGGATACAACAATCCAGCAGGGGTTGAAGCCGGAGTATTATGTAATGAGGGAAATTATAATGAAAACAGCTGTGGAGCTCTTTCAACTGTAATTACTCTGGAACCGGGAGAAAGTCGGGAAATGGCTTTTCTGGCAGGAATGAAGGAGGATAATGAAGCAGCGGAGATTATAGCACATTATGCAGACTGTGAAAAAACATGCGCGGTGGAGCTTGAAGAACTGATCAGTTACTGGCACGGACAGCTTGCACATTTTCAGATCAGAACACCAAGTCCGGAATTCGATACCATGATCAATACATGGAACGCATATAACTGTTTTATGACATTTATCTGGTCACGTGCAGCATCTTTTACTTATTGCGGACTTCGTAACGGATATGGATACCGTGATACTGTACAGGATATCCAGGGTGTGATCCATCTTGCACCCGAAATGGCACTGGATAAGATCCGTTTCATGTTGTCAGCACAGGTAGATAACGGCGGCGGTCTTCCACTTGTGAAATTCACACATAATCCGGGACATGAGGATACACCGGATGATGCGTCCTATGTACAGGAAACCGGTCATCCGGCATACCGCGCAGATGATGCACTCTGGCTGTTCCCTACTGTATACAAATATATTTCAGAGACAGGAAATTTTGCATTCATCGATGAAGTGATCCCGTTTGCAAACAAGGATGAAGGAACTGTATACGAGCATCTGAAAAGAGCTATTGACTTCTCCATGAACCATCTTGGCAGACATGGAATGCCGGCCGGACTTTATGCAGACTGGAATGATTGTCTGAGACTTGGAAAGGATGGGGAATCTACTTTCGTTGCATTACAGTTCTATTATGCAATGACTATCCTGAAAGAGTTTGCAAAGTACAAAAAAGATGAAAAATATATAAAATACCTGGAAGAAAAACAAGAGCAGCTTGGAAAATTGATCCAGGAACTCTGTTGGAATGAAGATCGTTTTATCCGTGGGTTTACGGAGCGGGGAGAGGTTATCGGAAAGAGAACTGACCCGGAGGCAAATATGTGGCTGAATCCACAGAGCTGGGCTGTGATCAGCGGCCTTGCAACAGAGCGGCAGGCAGATTTGGCCCTTCAAATGGTTTATGAAAGATTGAATACAGAATACGGTGCAATCCTTATGGATCCTCCATATCATGCAAATGCTTTCGACGGAGCACTTGCGGTTATCTACAATGCAGGAACAAAGGAAAATGCGGGAATCTTTTCACAGTCACAGGGATGGCTCATTCTGGCAGAAGCACTTTGCGGACATGGTGAGCGTGCATTTAATTATTTCCTGGAGAATGCTCCGGCAGCGCAGAATGACAGGGCTGAGATCAGACAGCTGGAGCCATACTGCTATGGACAGTTTACAGAAGGAAAAGCAAGCCCGAATTTCGGACGATCTCATGTGCACTGGCTGACAGGAACAGCATCTACTGTGATGGTAGGATGTGTAGAAGGAATTCTTGGCATGCGTCCGGATTTCTATGGCTTACGTATAGCACCATCGATTCCAAAAGAATGGGAGAAGTTTGAGATAAGCAAGGATTTCCGTGGATGTCATCTCCATATCACTGTGAAGAATCCGGGACATGTGGAAGCTGGATGTAAAAAACTCTATGTAAATGGAGAAGAACTTCCGGGTAATTATATTCCGCAGGAGAAACTTACCGGTGAGACAGAAATTGAATTCTATATGTCATGACATAATGGATATAAATTGCGAGGAGATCACATTTATGAATACAAAGTAAAATGGAATATAAATACCGTTTTATTTTGGCAGGAAGGAGATCACAGAATGAAATATATAAAATTTCAGGATAAAAATGGAAGCTTTTCCATAGAAAATCCGGAGAATTACAGCGGTTTATATATACCTCTGGCCGGAGAAAACGGATTGAAATCCGCGATCACCCCTTCTCTGGGAGGAGACAGCAAACTGGATCAGAATCATTTTCTGCTGGAACCGGTAAGCATTGAGAATCTTCATAATAATCGAAACACCAGAAATTTCTGGTGCAAGATAAAAGGAAAAGGTTACTGGTCAGCATGCGGAGTTTCGGCAGAACAGGAATTTCAGAAATATACTGATAAACAGGATAAAAGCAGCCTGGAAGCCGGATTTATGTGGCAGAAGCTGCACAGAACTTCTGAGAAATACGGACTTCAGTCAGAGATTTTGTCTTTTGTGACAGTGAAAGGTGATGCGGAGGTCCATCTTGTAAAGATTACCAATATTGAAGAGGAAGAACAGGAGATCACACCGGTTGCTGTAATACCTGTATATGGAAGAAGTGCAGACAATCTCAGAGATCACAGGCATGTGACTTCCCTTTTGCACAGGATAAGAACAACGGAGTACGGTGTTGAAGTAAAACCGGTGCTTTCTTTTGATGAAAGAGGTCATCAGAAGAATAATACTACATATTTTGTATATGGATCTGAAGGCGAAGGAACGGAACCGGAAAGCTTTTATCCTGATGTGGAAATGTTTATCGGAGAAGGCGGTTCTTTCCTGATTCCGGAGGTGGTCAGAGAAGAGAAAAAAGGTGTTCCGGCAGGAACAGAAATTGAAGGAAAGGAAGCTGTCGGTGGTATTCGTTTTGCATCCAGGGTTCTGAGACCACATGAAACAGCTGTATATGTTGTGACAGCGGGAATATCTGAAAAAAATCAGCTGCCGGAGGAGACTGCACGGTTTTACAGAACTGAAAAACAGGTTGCAAGAGAATTTGAACATGTAAAAAAACACTGGACAGAAAAAGTGAATGTTTCTTTTGAGACAGGTGATGAGGACAGAGATAATTATCTGAAATGGATCTGTTTCCAGCCGATATTAAGAAGAATTTACGGTTGTTCATTCCTCCCGTATCATGATTATGGAAAAGGTGGAAGAGGCTGGCGTGATCTTTGGCAAGACTGTCTGGCACTTCTGATCATGGATCCTTCTGTTGTACGTCAGATGATCGTCGATAATTACGGTGGAGTACGCATCGATGGAACCAATGCCACGATCATCGGAAACAGACAGGGTGAATTTATCGCAGACCGTAACAACATTGCCCGCGTGTGGATGGATCATGCTTTCTGGCCATTTGTGACAACGCAGCTTTATATGGATCAGACCGGGGATATGAATGTCCTTTTTGAGAAGATTCCATATTTCAAGGATCTTCAGACAAAAAGAGGAACTGCGCATGATGAAAAATGGAGCAGTGCCTATGGAGAAAATCAGAAAACAGAATCCGGTGAGATTTATTACGGAACGGTTCTGGAACACATTTTGCTGGAAAATCTCTGTGCTTTTTATGATGTAGGAGAGCACAACGAGATGAAACTTCACGGGGCAGACTGGAACGATGCCATGGATATGGCATGGGAAAATGGTGAGAGTGTGGCATTTACCTGTGCATATGCTGGAAATATGAAGAACATCGCAGAATATCTGAGAAAACTTCAGGAAAAGGAAATGTTTGACAGGATTGAAGTTGCGGAAGAAATGGAAATCTTGTTTACCGGAGACCGTGAGCTTTATGAAAGCCCGGAGAAAAAGCAGCAGCTTCTGAGACAGTACACAGAAAAATGTGCACATGATATCAGCGGAAATACTATTGTGATCCGTCTGGACCAGCTTAGCCGGAATCTGGATGAAAAGGCAGACTGGATGATGGAAAACATCCGCAGAAGAGAATGGGTAAAAGACGGAGAAAACGGCTGGTTCAACGGATATTATGATGATCATAAACGTCCTGTGGAAAGGGCAGAAAACAGCCAGGTACGTATGATGCTTACCAGTCAGGTATTTGCGATCATGAGTAAAACCGCACAGAAAGATCAGATTGAGTCTATCTGTAAAAGTGCGGATAAATATCTTTTTGACCGTCAGGCAGGAGGATATCGCCTGAATACCAATTTCCATGAAGAAAAATTTGATCTGGGAAGAATGTTCGGGTTTGCTTATGGAGAAAAGGAAAACGGAGCGGTATTTTCTCATATGGCTGTTATGTATGGCAATGCACTGTATAAAAACGGCTATGCAAAAGAAGGACATAAGGTTCTGGAAACGCTTCTGGACGCTGCCATGGATTTTGAGAACAGCAGGATGTATCCTGGAATTCCGGAATATTTTGATAATCAGGGAAGAGGATTGTATGCATATCTTACCGGTGCTGCAAGCTGGTATATGCTGACTATGATCACAGAGGTATTTGGCGTCAGAGGAGATCTTGGAGATCTGGTGATCGCGCCGGCACTGATGCCGAAGCAGTATAATGAGAATGGACAGGCATCTCTTACTATGGAATTTGCCGGAAGAAAGCTGGAGATCTGTATCTGCAATCCGGAGAAAAAACTTCCTTCAGAATATAAAATAAAAACAGTATGGTGCGATGAAAAGGAAATGAAAAACAAACAGAGTACCTGTGTACGTATAGAGCGGGAACTGCTCGAAAAGCTTTCTGTAAAAGAAACACACAGGATCAAAGTGGAACTGATGTAACAGAAATCGGTTATACATAATTGTTAAATTACAGAAACAGAAGTATCAATAGGAAAACGGCATCCCACAGTTGTAAAAAGCTGCGGGATGTCGTTTTTGATGCTGATAAAAAATATCAGCCATAATAATATAATAATAAGGATGTTTACCACATGGATTTGTAATATTTGTCACGGTACTTCTTTGGGGTAAGGCCGGTGAAGTTTTCAAAGATCTGGATAAAATGACTCTGTGAAGAGAAATTCAGATAATTGGCGATATCAACTACTGCTTTATCAGAGTATCGGAGCAGGTGAGTGGCTTTTTCGATTTTTTTCTCGCGGATGTAATCACTTATGGATACTCCAAGATTCTGTTTGAATACTCTGGACAGATAACTGGGAGAGAGTCCGGTATGTTCTGACAGATCCTGAATGGTGATACGCTCCTTAATGTGACCGTAAATATAGTCCACGCATTGCATGACCGGTCTGGAAAGAATAGAGCTTTTTTTCTGGAGGATCATTTTTCCGGTAAAATCTCTGGCCATAATATGATGCAGATCTGCAATCTGGCGTACAGTGGTGCAGGAATCCATTTTCAGAATGTAAAAATCGCTGAGACGATATGCCTGTTCAGACTCCAGTCCACCGTCAATACAGTAACGGGTGAGCATGGCAGTAGTGACAACGAAATGATACTTCAGGTTGGTCAGAGGATTTTTGGAGAGGATACCGGTTCCCTTCAGATGAAGAAAAGAGTCTTCCTCGCAGTTTTTGTTTACAGCTTCCATATCACCGGCTCTTACGGCATTGTAAAAAGAATATTCCACAGAGGGAGAGCGATGAAGAGCTTCCAGTTCTGTATCTTCCAGTTCATTAGTAATCCAGTCTTGGGAAATGGACATATTGATATCCTCCTTATATGTTGGTGTTTAAGGAATGTATTGGTTTCTTATATTATGACATGAATCTGACATTTTGTTAAGATTAATAATATAATCGCAGATAAAAAAATGGTATATTTTTATCATCAAAGGTAAAGCATCGGGGATGCTACAGAAAAAGGAGGATTTATACTATGAAAAAAAGAGCGGTATCTATGATCCTTGCAGCAGCAATGGTTTGTGGAATGATGGCAGCAAATGTAAGCTGTGTATCTGCAAAAGGATCGGATGAGGGAAAAGTGATCAATATTTATTCCTGGAATGATGAGTTCCGTCAGAGACTGGAAGCTGTTTATCCGGAAGTAGAGTCCACTTCCAAAGATGGTACAGTTACAAAACTGAAAGATGGTACAGAGATCCACTGGATCGTAAATCCGAACCAGGATGGCGTATATCAGCAGAAACTGGATGAGGCACTTCTCAACCAGGCTGATGCAAGTGCAGATGATAAGGTAGACATATTCCTTTCTGAGACAGATTATGTATTCAAATATACAGACAAAGATGCAGATGTTGCAATGCCTCTTACTGATCTTGGCATTGATCCGGACAAGGATCTTGCAGATCAGTATGATTTCACGAAAACAACAGCTTCTGATGCGGATGGAGTACAGAGAGGCGCCACATGGCAGTGCTGCCCGGGTGTCCTTGTATATCGTCGTGACATTGCGAAAGATGTTTTCGGTACTGATGACCCGAAAGAAGTTGGCGAGAAGATGAAAGACTGGGATACAGCCAAAGAATCAGCAGCTCAGCTGAAAGAAAAAGGATATTATACATTTGCTTCTTATGCAGACACTTTTCGTTTATATGGAAACAGCATTGAGAATCCGTGGGTAGAGTCCGGTGATTCTGTGATCAAAGTAGATTCAAAGATCATGGACTGGGTAAAAGATTCCAAAGAGTGGCTGGATGCAGGTTATCTTAACAAAACTGTAAAAGGTCAGTGGAACGATGACTGGAACAAGGCAATGAGTTCTGAGTCCAAGGTATTCGCATTCCTCTTCCCGGCATGGGGTATCGACTTTACTCTGAAACCAAACTGGGATGGAGCAGAAGGTGACTGGGCTGTTACAAATCCTCCGCAGGAATACAACTGGGGTGGCTCTTACATTCAGGCTGCAACAGGAACAGATAATCCGGAACATGTCAAAGATATTATCCTGGCAATGACGGGAAATCAGGATAATCTTCTTAAGATTTCCAAAGAATACTCTGATTTTACAAATACAAAATCCGGTATGAAAGATGCAGCTACAAATGCAGATTTCGCATCTGATTTCCTTGGTGGACAGAACCCGTTTGAGTATTTTGCACCGGTTGCAGAGAATATCAAGATTGCACCGCTTTCCGCATATGACCAGGGTTGTGTAGAGCTGATCCAGAACGCTTTCAGTGATTACTTCCAGGGTAAAGTAGACTTTGACAAAGCAAAAGCCAACTTTGAGACAGCTATTCAGGAGCGTTATCCGGAGATCACAGAGATCCAGTGGCCGGAATAAATACCACATGAGGATAATTGTTGATGCTGCAGGATCTTTGAATCCTGCAGCTTGCTGGAAAGGAAGAGCATTATGAAGAAAAAGAGCGTTAATTACGGAAAATGGGGATACATATTTATTCTTCCGTTTTTTGTGATCTATTTTATCTTTTCGCTGATTCCGCTGTTTGATACAGTGAGATACAGCTTTTTTGAATATTTCCGTTCTGGAATCAAGCAGATTGGTCCTAATTTTATAGGACTTGCCAATTATGTCAGTCTTCTGCATTCTGACATGCTGAAATACGGACTGAATACACTGATCCTTTGGGTGATCGGATTTGTTCCGCAGATCGTTATTGCACTGGTGCTTGCATGCTGGTTTACCGATGCCAGGCTGAAGCTTCATGGCAAGCAGTTTTTTAAGGTTGTAATTTATCTGCCGAACCTGATCATGGCATCAGCATTTGCACTTCTGTTTTTTACCATGTTTTCCACAAACGGACCTGTAAACTCCATTTTGTGTTCACTGGGCTGGATAAAGGAACCGATTGATTTTCTGGGCTCTGTTCTGGGAACAAGATCATTGGTAGGTTTCATGAATTTCCTGATGTGGTTCGGAAACACGACCATCATGCTGATGGCAGCAGTAATGGGAATCAGTATGGATATTTTTGAAGCATCGGATCTGGACGGATGCAACAGCATTCAGCGTTTCGTCTATATTACGCTTCCACTGATTCGTCCGATTCTTTCCTATACTCTGATCACTTCCATCATCGGTGGCCTTCAGATGTTTGATGTACCGCAGATCCTCACAAACGGACAGGGTAATCCGGACAGAACATCCATGACACTGATTATGTTCCTGAACAGCCATCTGAAGAGCAAGAATTATGGTATGGCCGGAGCATTGTCTGTATACCTGTTTATTATCAGTGCAATCCTCTGCTTCTTTGTATATCGTATGACTAACGACAATGATCCGGACGGATCTAAGAAAGCAGCGAAAAAGAGAGCAAGAGCAGAAAGGAGAAAAACAAAATGATGAAAGATAAGACAGCCAGCAGGATCAGAAGTATCGTGGCACATGTGGTACTTATTATTCTTTCCTTTATGTGTCTCTTTTTCTTTTATGTACTGATCGTGAATGCGTCTCATTCTCATGCAGAGCTTCAGAAGGGATTTTCTGCTCTTCCTGGAAAATATTTCTGGAAAAACCTGATGAATGTTGCAAATGACGGAAGCTTTCCGATGTTCAGGGGAATTCTTAACAGTATTATCGTGTCCGGATGCAGTGCAGTATTATGTACATATTTTTCCTCACTGACAGCATATGGTCTTTATGCCTATGATTTCAAGGCAAGGAATGTAGCGTTTACATTTATCATGGCGATCCTCGTCATGCCGACACAGGTAACTGCAATGGGCTTCCTTCGTCTGATCACAAAGATGGGATTATATGATTCCCTGCTTCCGTTGATCATTCCGTCTGTTGCGTCACCGGCCGTATTCTATTTTATGTACAGCTATCTGCAGTCCTCACTGCCGATGTCACTGGTAGAAGCAGCCAGAATTGACGGCTCCGGAGAATTCCGTACTTTCAACAGTATTGTCCTGCCAATCATGAAGCCGGCAATCGCTGTACAGGCGATTTTTACATTTGTAGGCTCCTGGAACAATTATTTCGTTCCTGCTCTGGTTATCCAGTCTAAAAGCAAGATGACTGTTCCAATCCTGATTGCAACACTTCGTGGAGCAGATTATATGAATTTTGATATGGGTAAGATTTACATGATGATCACAGTTGCCATTGTGCCGATCATTATCGTATATCTCCTTCTTTCCAAGTTTATCATCGCAGGAGTGACACTTGGAGGCGTAAAAGAATAACAAAAGGTAGCAGGTAAGATATGACAGTTAAGAAATGGAAACACAGCGGAACAAAGAAACACAGCATGTCAGACCGTGAAATACGAAACGGTCTTCTTTCGGAAAAAGCAGCAGAGGAGGGTATTGTACTGCTGAAAAATGATAAAAAAATACTCCCTCTGAATATTTCCACGAAAATAGGTTTATACGGCGCCGGTGCGGGAAAGACAGTGAAAGGCGGAACAGGTTCCGGTGATGTGAATAACAGAAGTAACATTTCTATTTATCAGGGACTGAAAGAAAACGGTATTCAGATCGTAAGCGAGAAATGGCTAGCCAATTATGAGTCAATATACGCAGAAGCACGCCGGGCATGGAAAGAAAAAATACTGGAAGAAGCAAAGTTTGTGGAAAATCCTTTTGATGCCTATGCGGAAAATCCCTTTGCAATGCCGGAAGGCCGTGCAGTCACAGCAGAAGATACTGTCGATGCCCAGACAGCAATCTATGTGGTAAGCAGGATTTCCGGTGAGGGAAAGGATAGGCGCAGGGTCGAGGGAGATTATTATCTGAGCAGACGGGAGCGGGAGGATATCCGGTTCCTTGATGCACAGAAGATTCCTACAGTACTTATCCTGAATTCCGGCGGTCCGGTAGAACTGACAGATATTCTGGAAGAAACAGAAAATATCTGTGCTGTCCTGAATATTTCCCAGCTTGGACAAAGAGGCGGACTTGCCCTCGCCAATGTCCTTCTGGGAAAGGTAACTCCAGGCGGCAAGCTGACTGCAACATGGGCCAGAAGGTATGAGGATTATCCGTGTGCAGAGGAATACAGCTATCTTAATGGCAAGCTTGAAAGAGAAGAGTACAAGGAAGGAATTTATACAGGATATCGTTATTTTGATACTTTTGGTGTAAAACCGCTGTTTCCGTTTGGATATGGACTTTCTTACACAGAAATGCAGATACGCTTCCATGGGATGAAAACATCAGGGGATGGCGTTGAAGTTGAAGCAGAGGTAACGAATACAGGAGAAACTTTTTCGGGAAAAGAGGTCGTGCAGGTCTATGTGTCTCTTCCACAGGATGAATCAGGGAAGGAATACCGTCGGCTGGCTGGCTTTGCAAAAACAAAACTTCTGAAGCCGGGGGAAAAAGAACTGCTGAAAATCAGGATCGACAGAAAGACACTGGCATATTTTTCCGAAGAGCAGCATGCCTGGATTGCTGAAAAAGGTTATTATGCTGTCTGGGTCGGAAACAGCATTGCATCGCTTACGCTGGCTGCAATGCTTGAAGTGCCGGAGAGTGTGATCCTGGATAAAACGAATATCCTTGAGAATCAGACTGATATTACTGAAGAAGTTTATGACCGCCAGAATCTTTCTGCCAGAACTCTGAAATGGAAAGAGAAGGCAGAGAATGAGAAGATTGGAAGATATATCTATTATCCTGAACCAGAGAAGAGAACAGAATGCACCTGCCAACCGGAAAATAAGATTCCTGCAAAGGATCTGCTCCCGCTGTTTTATGGGAATATTGCTGGAATCTCCAGTAATCTGGGGGCGGCAGGAATCCGTGTTCCTGGTTCTGCCGGTGAGACTACGGCTGCTCTTTATGAGCAATATGGCGTTTTCCCACTGATCATGGCCGATGGGCCGGCAGGACTGAGACTTCAGCAGAATTATGAAGTAGACAGAGAAACAGACACAGTATATGGAATCGGTGTCCTTGGATCTCTGGAAAACGGATACCTGAGAACAGATGAGATTCACGAAAACGCAGACAGATATTATCAGTTCTGTACGGCATTTCCGGTTGGAACTGCACTGGCTCAGACCTGGGATACTGCCCTTGTGGAAAAAGTTGGAATAGCGGTGGCAGAAGAAATGGAAGAATTCCACATAGATCTCTGGCTAGCACCTGGTCTTAATATTCAGAGAAACCCTCTGTGCGGCAGAAATTTTGAGTATTATTCCGAAGATCCGCTGCTTTCCGGAACCATGGCAGCAGCCATGACAAAAGGAGTGCAGAGCAGACCTGGCTGCGGTGTTACCGTTAAGCATTTTGCCTGCAACAATCAGGAAGATAATCGTATGGGCGTAGATGCACAGGTATCAGAACGTGCCCTGAGGGAAATTTACCTGCGTGGTTTTGAGATTGCAGTTAAAGAAAGCAGACCAGTGGCAATCATGTCTTCCTATAATTTACTGAATGGTGTCCATGCTGCAAACAGTGTTGATCTCTGTACAGCCATTGCCCGAAAAGAATGGGGATTTGACGGCGTGATCATGTCAGACTGGAATACAACGGTTCCGGAAGATGGAAGTATTCCGTGGAAATGCGTGACAGCAGGAAATGATATTATCATGCCTGGTAATGCAGCCGATGCAGAAAATATCCGAAAAGCTTTTGAAGACGGAAAGCTTTCGGAAGAAGTTGTCAGAATGTCTGCGGGACGTATTCTGAACCTGATACACACACTGACAGCAGAATAAAAAAAATTATATAGTAGTGAAAAACTTGCCTGAATTCAATTTTCGATTTATCATTGGATTCAGGCATATTTTTTGTAGATGTCGCGCAAGGCAACCCGTTTTAGGCGGAGAATCCTGCAGGCAGTTTTTTATATGCCGTGAAAAGGAGAATACCATGAACATAAAACGAGCAAAGCAGGAGATCAGAGATTCCATAGAAGCATATCTTTCAAAGGACGAATTCGGTGAGTACCGGATCCCGGCGATCCGACAGAGACCGATCCTTCTTATGGGCCCTCCGGGAATCGGAAAGACACAGATTATGGAACAGATAGCAAGGGAATGCGGGATTGCTCTTGTTTCCTATACCATTACCCACCACACCAGGCAGAGTGCTGTGGGACTTCCTTTTATTGTAAAAAAGAATTATGGTGAGGAAGAATTTTCTGTCACGGAATATACCATGAGTGAGATCATTTCGTCCGTTTACGACAAAATGGAAAAAACAGGTCTGAAAGAAGGCATCCTGTTCATTGATGAGATCAACTGCGTATCTGAAACACTAGCGCCGATGATGCTGCAGTTCCTTCAGGGAAAAACCTTCGGAAACCAGAAGGTGCCGGAAGGCTGGGTGATCGTCACAGCAGGCAACCCGCCAGAATATAACAAATCCGTCCGGGAATTCGATGTGGTCACTCTGGACCGTATCAAGAAGATCGATGTGGAGGCAGACTTTGATGTATGGAAGGAATACGCCTATCAGCAGGGAATTCATCCGGCGGTGATCTCCTATCTGGAGCTTCGCAGAAAAAATTTCTACAGGGTGGAGAATACCGTAGACGGAAAAATCTTTGCCACAGCCAGAGGCTGGGAGGATCTTTCCCGTCTGATCCAGGTTTATGAGATCCTTGGAAAAACCGTAGACCGTGAGGTGGTCAGTCAGTACATTCAGCACAGGATGATCGCGAAGGATTTTGCAGGCTATCTGGCTCTTTATTATAAGTACAGAACGGACTATAAAGTGGAGGACATCCTGAAAGGAAAGTGGGATCCCATTACTCTGGGTAAGATCCGCACAGCCTCTCTGGACGAGCATTTGAGCATTGTAAGCCTTCTCAACGGAAAGCTCAGCGAGCTTTTTACAGAATGCTATCTTACCGATGCCTACCTCACGAAACTGTATGATTATATGGTGTACTTCAGAGAAAATCAGGACAGCCTCACAGCAAAAAATCTCATGGAAAAAGCAGAGGCGGATCTTGAAAAGGACAAAAAGAGTGAGCTTCTTACAAAACAGCAGGAGCGTATACAGAAACGTGTTGTGTCATTTTTTGAAAATGCGTCCGGATTGAAATCAACCTCGGGATCAATTGGATCGGAATCAACCGGATCAGATAAAACCGGATCAGGTTCAGAGCTGGCAGGAGGCGGAAGTGCCGCAGCAGAATCGGAAGTTCCATCATCAAACCGGAACTATGAGTTTGTGAAAGCCCTCTTTGAATCCGAAACCGAAGCCTACGAAAATCGAACCGATGAAATATCTCTTACTCTTCAGAACGTCTTCGACTTCATGGAAGCTGCTTTTGGGGACAGCCAGGAAATGGTGGCATTTATCACAGAACTGAATGCCAACTATTATAGTCTCTGGTTCATTCGGGAGAACGGTTCTGACCAGTATTACAGGCATAATAAAGGTCTTCTTTTTGACGACCGCCAGAAAATGCTTCTGGGCCAGATGGAGGAAGTGGAAAACATTCTCAATAATGGAATAAAATAATATGTCTTACCAATTTATTATTTACTATTGATTAAATTGGGGAATTATCGTATAATATTTACTATAAAAGTCCGGAAAATAGAGAGGGCAAATAGTCAAAATGCACAGACTGGCTGAATGGCTGCAGAGCGATCAGCTGTTGCAGAACTGCATGATGACTGAGAATGGTAAATATCCACTTGTCTATATTCCGGGATTTTTATGTAAAGGAAAGCAACACAATAATAAAGGAAGGCGGCCGAAACGGACGACATGTTTACAAAGATTACAGAAGAACGAGCATTTGACGGAATATTAGCGCAGATCATAGAAAATATCCGGCGGGGAGAACTGAAGCCGGGGGACACTTTACCTGCGGAACGTGTTATGGCAGAATCACTGGGAGTTTCCAGACCTGCTGTCCGTGAAGTCCTGCGGGCACTGGAGCTGATGGGAATTGTCACAACGGTCCGCGGCGGGGCCAACTATATTACCGAGAATATGGATCAGTGGCTTTCTGCACCACTGGCCCTTCTTTTTCAGCTGAATAACAGCCATGTACAGCAGGTACAGGAACTTCGTTCTGCGCTGGAGCAGGAGGCTGCGCTTCTTGCAGCCGGGAATTGTACGGAGAAGGATGCATTAGATCTGCGTTCCATCCTGGCACAGCTGGAGAGCTCAGAGGACGAGAAAGCCCGTGCAGGTCTTGATAAGAAGCTTCATACGAAGATTGGCAGGATCGCAGGGAATCCTATGATCTACAATGTCCTGGATGCGGCAGCGCAGCTGACTGAGGAGATCATTTCCGGCACCCGAGCCTATATTATGCAGAAACATAATTCCGCTCTGGAGGTGGATGAGCAGCACAGAAGGCTGGTGGAAGCCATTATTTCCGGAGACCGGAACCAGGCGGAGAAGCTGATGCGCGAACATATGGAAACCATTGAGAAATATATACTGGAGATTGCGCAGCAGCAGGGGGAGAACAGCCTTGTATTTCATCGCTGATCCACCTGAAAAAATTAAATAAAATTTCAGTAAAAATCCCGTTAATCTGGTAAGACCACTATTGATTTTGGTAAGACCGCGTGCTATAATAGGGACTGTATTGGTAATACCAAAAAAGTTTGATATTATGGCAGCATCCTGAAGGCTTCATGACGAGACAGCATAAGATGAGACAGCGTAAGTTGGGACAGCATGAGACTAGACAGCGTAAGGTAAGATAGCATGAGGCAGGACAGCATAAGACGAGACAGCACAGGATGAAGGTTACTGTACCCCTGCAGTATCGTATAAAATATGCTTCAGGCCACAGCGTGGGCGGTAACCTGCCGGAAATATCAGGAGAAAGGACTTGCGATTATGGGATATGTAAAATGGAGTTATGACACACTGAACCATTTCTGCGGAGACGTTTTTAAAGCGTTTGGCTTTTCTGAGGAAGAAGGAAGCATCATTAAAGATGTTCTTCTGACTGCTGATCTGTATGGGATCGAGAGCCACGGAATGCAGAGAATGGTTCGTTACCATAAAGGAATCGAGAAGGGGACTATTCATCCCCAGGCGAAACCGGAAGTTGTTTTTGAGACACCGATTTCTGCTGTGATAGACGGACATAATGGAATGGGCCAGCTGATCAGCCATTTTGCCATGGAAAAGGCAATTGAGAAGGCAAAGACAACTGGTGTGGGAATCGTAAGTGTACGAAATTCCAACCATTTCGGTATTGCAGGATATTATGCGAACATGGCCTGCCATGAAGGCCTTCTTGGAATGGCATGTACCAACTCCGAGGCGATCATGGTACCGACTTTTGGAAGAAAGGCTATGTTGGGCTCCAACCCGATCGCAGTCGCTATGCCTGCAGACCCGTATCCGTTTTTCTTTGACTGTTCCACAACAGTTGTAACCAGAGGTAAACTGGAAATGTATAATAAGATGGGCAAGCCTCTTCCGAATGGCTGGGCACTTGACAAAAACGGTCATGCCAGCAATAATGCACCGGATGTACTTGCAAACATCGTAGCCAAGAAGGGCGGCGGAATCATGCCTCTTGGTGGAAACGAGGAAGTCAGCGGAAGCCATAAGGGATATGGCTATGGAATGCTCTGTGAGCTGTTCAGCTCTATTCTTTCCATGGGCGTTACCTCCGACAAATGCTGTACATTCCCGGATAAGACCGGTATCTGTCATGGATTTATGGCGATCAACCCGGCGGCATTCGGAGATCCGGATGCGATCCGCAAGCATTTTTCAGAATATCTTGAGGCACTTCGGGAGAGTCCGAAGGCAGACGGTCAGGACAGGATCTATACACACGGCGAGAAAGAGGTAGCTGCTGAAAAAGACAGAAAAGAGAATGGCATTCCGGTCAACGACAATACCATGGTAGAGCTTGCTGATCTCTGCAGTTATCTGAAGCTTGATTTTGGCTCTTATTTTGAAGGCTATGAGCTTCCGAAGGACAGTAAATTCTTCAATGGTAATTATTAATTCAGGTAATCCTTTTGAAATGAAATATATCATAATTATCCAAGGAGGAAAAGAAAATGGATTATGCAAAAGAGTCATTAAGACTGCACGGAGATTGGAAAGGTAAGATCGAGGTTGTTACAAGAGTGCCGGTTGAGAATAAAGACGACCTTTCTCTTGCATATACACCAGGTGTAGCTCAGCCTTGCCTTGAGATCCAGAAAGATATCAATAAATCCTACGAGCTTACAAGAAGATGGAATATGTGTCTTGTTGTAACAGACGGTTCCGCAGTTCTTGGTCTTGGTGACATCGGACCGGAAGCCGGTATGCCTGTAATGGAAGGTAAATGTGTACTGTTCAAGGCATTCGGCGATGTAGACGCATTCCCGCTTTGCATTAAGAGCCATGATGTAGACGAGATCGTAAATACTATTTACATGATCTCCGGATCCTTCGGTGGTGTTAACCTTGAGGATATCTCCGCTCCGAGATGCTTTGAGATCGAGAAAAAACTGAAAGAGAAATGTGATATTCCGATCTTCCACGATGATCAGCACGGAACTGCAGTTATCACACTTGCAGGTTTGACAAACGCTCTGAAGGTTGTCGGAAAGAAGAAAGAGGATGTTCGTATCGTTATGAACGGTGCAGGTGCAGCTGCTATCTCTATCTGCAGACTTCTTCTGAAAGCAGGCTTCAAGGATGTTACACTCTGCGATAGAAAGGGTGCCATCTATGAGGGACGTACAGAAGGAATGAACCCGGTTAAGGAAGAGATGAGCAAGCTCACAAACCTTCAGAAGAAACAGGGATCTCTTGCAGAGATGCTGGTTGGCGCGGATGTATTTATCGGTGTTTCCGCTCCTGGAGCAGTGACAACAGAGATGGTTAAGACCATGAACAAAGATGCCATCATCTTCGCATGCGCAAACCCGACACCGGAGATCTTCCCGGATGATGCAAAAGCAGGCGGAGCAAAGGTTATCTCCACAGGAAGAAGTGACTTCCCGAACCAGATCAACAACGTTCTTGCATTCCCTGGAATCTTCCGTGGTGCATTTGATGTAAGAGCAAGTGATATCAACGATGAGATGAAGATCGCAGCTTCCAAGGCTCTTGCAGATCTGATCACAGATGAGGAGCTTTCTCCGGAGTATATCATTCCGAAGGCATTCGACAAGAGAGTCGGACCGGCTGTCGCAAAAGCAGTAGCAGAGGCAGCAAAAGCAACAGGCGTAGCACGTATCTGATCTTAAGCGCCTGATACGAACCAAAACAGCCCTTCATTAAGAAGAATATATCAGACACCCGTACTCTGTAACCCGGTACGGGTGTCTTTTTGTTTCCAGGCAGGTGGTATTACCCTTTGACAAATGTCCTCGCAGTGAGTACAATAGCAAAAGAATATGATAGGAGGTTAAGCACAGCATGAAACCATGGGAAGCTAATATACGAAAAGTAGTGCCGTATACTCCTGGCGAGCAGCCAAATGAGAGAGGCATGATCAAACTGAATACAAACGAGAATCCATATTCACCGGCTCCGGGTGTGGAGAAGGCGCTGAAGGCCCTTGATGCCGATACCCTGAGACTTTATCCGGATCCGACAGCAGGAGACCTGGTACACAGTATTGCCGCGTTCTACGGCCTGAAGGACGAGCAGGTATTTACAGGCGTTGGTTCCGATGACGTACTGGCTATGTGTTTTCTCACATTTTTTAATTCAGAGAAACCGATCCTGTTCCCGGACATCACTTATTCTTTCTATGATGTATGGGCAGATCTTTTAAGGATCCCATATGAGCGCCCGGCATTAGATGAGGAGTTCCATATCCGTAAGGAAGATTATTTCCGTGAAAACGGCGGAATCGTATTCCCTAATCCCAATGCACCGACCGGCGTGGAAATGCCTCTTTCTGAGATTGAGGAGATCGTGGCAAAGAATCCGGAGAGTATCGTGATCGTAGATGAGGCGTACGTGGATTTCGGAGCAGCATCCGCACTGCCGCTGATCGAAAAATATGATAATCTGCTTGTTGTGCAGACCTTCTCCAAGTCCAGATCCCTGGCAGGAATGCGTATCGGATATGCCTTCGGAAATCCGGAGCTGATCAAATATCTCAATGATGTGAAATATTCCTTTAACTCCTATACCATGGATCGTACTACCATCGCGGCTGGTGTGGCATCTATGGAGGATAAGGCATATTTTGAGGAATGCTGCCATAAGATCATTACAACAAGAGAGTGGACAAAGGCAGAGCTCAGGAAGCTTGGATTTTCCTTCCAGGATTCCAGATCCAACTTTATCTTTGCCACACATGAGAGCTGTCCGGCCAAAGAGCTTTTCGCAGCACTGAGGGAGAAACATATCTATGTAAGATATTTCCCGAAGGACAGGATCGACAATCATCTTCGTATCACCATCGGTACCGATGAGGAGATGAAAAAGCTGGTAGAATTCCTGACGGAATATCTGCAGAAATAACAATTAAGGAGGTACTATGGAAGTACTGGTACAATGGTTTTCACACCACCTTGCACAGTTTATCTCTCCCGAGGGAGCTGTGTTCATCATTTCTATGATCCCGATACTGGAGCTTCGAGGCGGCCTTCTGGCAGCTTCTTTGCTGAAGATATCGGCTGCGAAGGCACTGCCGATCTGTATCGTGGGAAATATTATTCCGATTCCGTTTATCCTGCTTTTTATCCGGCAGATCTTTAAATGGATGAAAAAAACAAAGACGTTCAGAGGTCTGATCACAAAGCTGGAAAACAGAGCTATGGGAAAGAGTGACCAGATCAAGAGATATGAATTTCTTGGACTTTTGCTGTTTGTGGGAATCCCTCTTCCGGGCACAGGAGCCTGGACAGGTGCACTGATCGCCTCTCTTCTTGAGGTGGATATCAAAAAATCCTCCATTGCGATCCTGTGCGGACTTTTTATGGCAAGTGCCATTATGTATATTGTTTCTTATGGAATTGTAGGAAATGTAGTGCATTGATCGATCACAGAGAAGGAATGGCTTTTTGATCGAGATCGGATTGAAAATAAAGAAATCCCTTACCGGATCTGTAAAATGATATGTGTTCTGTATTCCGGAAACATATCAGAGATCGGTAAGGGATTTTTTATGTGTTTTTACATATCAGGCAGAGGTATACCGAGAAGATCCTTACATAAGTCTGCGCTTCAGCATGTCCGCGTTTAAAGCGTATTTCAGAGCTGTATCCCTGGTGATACGGCCTTTTTTATATAATTCCAGAAGGCTCTGGTCCATAGAACGCATCTGCTCCTGACCGGATGTGGAGATCACGCCTTCGATCTGGTGTACTTTATTGTCGCGGATCATATTGCGGATGGCAGGAGTCAGGCGCATGATCTCGAAAACAGGAATGTTGCGTCCGTCCACATCCGGGATCAGTTGCTGGGAGATCACAGCCTGAAGGACCATGGAAAGCTGGAGGGCGATCTGATGCTGCTGGGATGGCTCAAACACGTCCATGATGCGTTCGATGGTGTTGGCTGCTCCCAGAGTATGCAGGCTGGAAAGGACAAGATGACCGGTTTCCGCAGCGGTCATGGCAGTCTGGATGGTTTCATGATCACGCATCTCTCCAAGAAGGATCACATCCGGGCTCTGGCGTAGTGTGGCACGAAGAGAAGTCAGATAGCTTTCGGTGTCGGTACAGATCTCGCGCTGGCTGACGATACAGCGATCATGGCGGTGGAGATATTCCAGAGGATCCTCCAGAGTGATGATATGGCCTTCCCGGGTATGGTTGATTCGGTCGATCAGACAGGCCATGGTGGTGGATTTACCGCTTCCGGCAGAACCGGTAACAAGGACCATGCCACGGGTATAGTCGGAGATGTTCATCACATCCTCGGGAATGGAAAGCTCTGCAGGATCCGGTAGCCGGAAGGCGATCACGCGGATCACGGCAGCTAGGGAACCACGCTGCTTGTAGGCATTGACACGAAATCTGGAAACACCGGGAATGGAAAAAGAAAAGTCATCATCACCGGTTTCCATAAGACGGGATATATCGCGGTTTTCCGCAAGGCCGTAAATGGTGCGGAGTAAATTTTCTGTCTGATCAGGCATCAGCCTGTCACCACGGTCCAAAAGATGACCGTCGATCTTTTCTGCCAGGGGGCGGCCTGCGATGATAAAGATATCAGAGACACGCCGGTTGGCAGCTTCTGCTAAAAATTCAGGAATAGGGGTATCCATAGGTTTATTCTCCTTTAAATACATTCTGGTGGTTGTCAGGTTGCCAGGATCCGGTAAGCTCTGTGTTCCATTGCAGGATCTGATAAGCGGAAGAGCTTTTTTCCTGCGGGTAAAAAATCTCAAGCACTACAGAAAGCTGTTGTGTCTCGGAAATTCCAACGGAGAAGGAAAGGGTGTGGCTGTGGGAATCCCAGCTGAGATCGTTCCTTGTGTCCGCAAGCTTTTGTATCATGGAAAAATATCTGGTCTCATCGGAAGCTTTTTCCCTGTATTGCTCCAGATCATCACGGATTTCTGAAACGGTTTCCGTGGCGCTTGCGCAGCCGGTGTAATAATTTTCGGTCTGTTCCATAGAATGTCTGGCTGTGTTAAGACTGGATCTGGAGCTTCCAAGAGTAAGCAGAGCAAGTACACAGAGACACAGCACAGAGAAGATAAGAAACAGGGAAGGAATGCCGACAGTTACAAAAAACGTATGCTTCTGTTTCAATGTACAGCCTCCCTTCTGTAGTCATCAACAGGAAAACGCAGGGTGATCCGGTAAAGCTCACTGCAGTTGGAAAGCTGCCGGAAAGAAAGCTCGCCGGATTTTTCTGAAGAAGAAATATCTGTTTCCAGGATCATTTCACAGGCGGCTTCTCCGGAAGAGCAGCTCTGCCAGTTACGGTCATAATACCAGATCAGGTTGGTGTTCTTTTTGATGCCCCCCGGAAGCAGAGAGAGGAACTGTTCATCGGTTCCGTCAGTGCCTTCCAGTATCTCGCCCACGGAGGTTGTGAGAGCCTGGATCTGGTTCCACTGTTCTGCCTGGAGCCGGTTTTTCCGTGCTGCCGCGAAGATCTGGATGCAGGCAGCTGAGGAAAGTGACAGAAACAAAAGGGCAAGGATCATTTCCATCAGAAAAAGGCTGGTACCGGAATTATGTCTTGATTCTTTCATGATGCCTCCTTTTTGCCAGTGCGATGAAGCAGGAATTCCGAGCGGACTCCCGTGGTACTTTCCAGGGAAAAGTGGTAAAAACCATTTTCCATTTCCGAAAACCGGAAATCGGAAAGCTGTGAGATGACGGTTCCTGCATCGGAACTGGCCTGAGAGCTTTTTGCAGTGAAAAGCTCCATCAGACTGTCATTCTTCAGGTAAATATACGTGATATATTCTTTTCCTTTGATATCGTCCCGGAAACAAAGGGCAGGAATATCATCCAGGGAACCGGAAAAGATCTCATCGCCGCGGTCGTGCTGCCGGAATTTGGTAGTCAGATAAGTTGCTGCGGTCCCAAGCTCGGAATCGGAGTCAGTCTGTTTCACAGTCTGCTGGTAAATCCGGGCGGAAAATAGCAGCATCAGTATAAGGAACAGAACAAAAACACCAAAAAGAAGAAACGAAAAAAGAGAAGAAACGGAATGTCCGGTGTTCTTCCGGTGATTCATGAGGCATTCCCTCCTTTCGCACTGCCGGACAGAGCGATCACGCTGATAGACGGCAGGAGATTGGAACCGTTAGGAACATACTCTACTACGAATTTGGTTTTGTCATAAGTGATATGATAATCCGAGAGAAGCTGGGACAGGCTTTCGGGATATGTGCCTGTGAGGGCATAGGTGCGGATGGCACCGTTTTTCAGTGCCTGTTCCAGAGCATCCTGTTCTTTGTGTACGGCCTGGTCGGAGGTGCTGCTGACACCTGCCACAAACAAGGTGCAGGATAAAACCAGAAGCAGCGCCGGAAAGAGAAGAAAAAATGCTCTGAGAAATTTTGTTCTGCGGCTTTCAAAAAGTTCCATGCGGTCACCACCTTACATTGCAAAATCTGAGAGGATCCCCAGAAGCGGCATCATGACGGATAAAAGGACTAGCCCCACAAGAAGAGACAGCAGGATCACGATGGTAGGCTCCACAATGGAGACTGCCTGTGAGATCAGATCTATGGATCTTTCGGTGTACTGCCGGGAAAGCCTGCGGAAGGTTTCGTCACTGGAACCGGAATAGAAGGATATCGTGATGAGACGGCCTTCCATGCCGCCGAACAGACCGGATTCTGTAAGGGCCCTGGAAAAAGTTTCTCCGCTATCCAGGATAGAGGAAGCCTTCCGGAGTCTTTCGAGTATCACCGGCTGTGAGATCAGATCCTTTGTAAGCTCCAGGCTGGTTTCCGGGGAAAGTCCGCTCCGAAGCCCCAGGGAAAGGCCCTGGGTCAGACGACTGTAATCCATGGCAACCGGGATCTCACGGAAAAACGGGAGATGGATGACCATTTTTCGCAGCTGGCTGTGACCTTTTTCCGTAAGACTGAAAAACAGGATGCAGCCAATGAGGGCTACGGCGAGGATCAGAAAAACAGAGGAATACCGGCTGATCACGTTGCCTGCATTCAGAAGTCCCCGGGAAACCCCGTTCATTTCCATTCCCATCTGGTTAAATACCTGTTGAAATACCGGCAGGACTTTTATCAGAAGGACCAGGATCACAACAGCCATCATGCCAAGCATGAGCAGCGGGTAAGTGACTGCAGACCGTATCTGTCCGGAGATTTCTTCCTCCTGTTCATAGTGGGAACTGAGACTTTCCATGATCTCATCCAGGCAGCCGGTTTCCTCGCCGGTCCGGACATAAGCGGTCATGGATGAGGGAAAGACCCCGGATTCGTCAAGAGCCCGGGAAAGAGAACCGTTTTCTTCCACGGAACGGATCAGGGGTGTGAGGATCTGCCGGTCTGCATCGGTCTTGCTTTCGTCACAGAGGATGTGAAGTCCTTCAGCTGTGGATATGCCGGAATGCAGAAGCATTCCCATCTGCCCGCAGAAACTGGATAATTCCCGGGCTGTCAGTTTGTTTTTCATAATAAGGTCTCCTTTAGTGGGTCAGCGCGTGAACTGTACCGTATAATTGCTTTCATCACCGATATATTCCTGGATCGCTTCATCACCATCACTGTTGGCGTCAAAGGTGGGATCCATCAGCTTCCAGGTGTCTCCGTCAAAAGATACTGCCTTTGTCACCCAGCCTCTGCCACGGATATAAACATCGATCCATGCATGTTTTACATCACCGGAATAGCCGATCTGAAGCTTGCAGGGAATGTCCTGGCTGCGGAGCATTGCAGTAGTCAGTGCAGCGTAATCAAAACAGATCCCCGTGCCGGTGCTTAAAGTATCATCTACATCAGGAAGATAACCGGCTTCGACAGAATCAGCTTTGTCATAATCGTAGGAAATATGACTGGTAACATATGTATAGAAGGTTTTCAGGATGTCGATATCGGTCATGTCTTCTTTGACAAGAGAGGCTGCCAGTTTGCAGGTTTTACTTTTGGAAGAAAAGTCCACGTACTGGTTTGGATACAGAAACGGAAGAAACTCATTCTGAAGCTTTATTGTGAGCGTTTCCGTGTAAAGGGCGGCATACTGGTTTCCATCAACCTGCTGATAGCAGGTGATGAGATACTCACCGGAGCCTTCGGAAAAGGGAAGTACCGTCTGTTCATCAGGTTCCAGAAAATAGGAATAGACCACACCGGAGGGAGCAGTAAGCTGAATGTTCATGCGGGAATCATCGGAATCGGATTCTGCAGTCAGATACCCCTGATCCTGATTGGAAATATCCAGGATCAGAGGGGAACTGCCCAGTGTTTTTTTGCCGGGGGCCTCCGGGGTGAGGACTCTGGCCGGAGAATATACCGGAGGTTCTTCATCGGAGGAAGGAGAATTTCCACAGCCTGCCAGCAGGATTCCGAAAAGCAGCCATACAAAAAAGAGACGGACTGGTAAAAATTTTGACATAGTTTCCGTTCTCCTGTTATATCATGCTTTCTTTTTGAACAGTATAGCAGATTCCGTGAAAAAAAGACAGGAGCAAGGCTCAAAATGTAGGTGAAAATGTTGACATTTCAGGGAAAAAAACATATACTATACATATAAGGGCAAACCTGTTGAAAGACAGGGACGCAAAGCCATGGGTCTAAGGTTCGAAGGATGACTATGACAGCCGGTTGCCGCATTAAATTCCGATTTAATGACGTATTCAGATAACATCTATGAACAAGGATATGTGTTTTGATGCGGCCGTTTATTTTGTTAGAATAAGCGGTTTTTTTGATGCCTAAAATCCGGTTTGGGGTGGAAACTGAAACGTCGGCTTTCAGAAAGGTGTGAATGATATGAAAAGAACAGATATTCGTAAAATTTTTACGGGCAGGAAAAAAGCTTTGGCAGGATGTCTCGCAGCTGTTATTGTACTGGCAGGTGGCTTTAATGTCTGGCAGTCGTCACAGGTTCCGGAGTTTCCGGATTTTACAGATCCGGTAATGGAAACTACCATCACAGAGGATGACACTCCACTTGCTTCAAAACCGAAGGTGACTACCAAAACGACTTCAAATACCAAGACAACCAGAAAAAAAGTTAAGCTGAAAAAAGCGGCGACCAAGACTTATACCAAGAAGCTTCCGACTACCAATAAGAAGAGTACGACCACAAAGAAAACAAACAGAAATACAACCGTAAAAACATTAAAGACAGTTAAGACTGCAACAACACAGAAATACACAAAGAAATCAAAAACAGCCGTTCAGACACGGAAAGTAACTACAACCATTCAGACGACCACAACAGTCATGGCGGCTTCAGCTACTGCCGGCAAAGCGAATGCAGCTTCCACAAAAAAAGTAGAAAGCATCAACATGGACAGCAAATATTCAGTAAGCAATATTGCTTCCATTGCACCGAAGATGGACAGCAGGGTGCTCAAAGCCTACAAGAAGCTTGGATTTACTGTAACGATCGATCCGTCTGTTAACTACGGAGGCTGCTTTAACGCACATTCAAGAAGCATCATCCTTCGTTTTGAGAATGAGACAATCTACCATGAACTGGGACATTTCCTTGCTTTTGTTGCGGGAAACGTAGACAGAACAAGTGATTTTGCCGCAGTTTATAACAGCGAAAAATCCAAATTTACAGGTATCAACAGAAGCTATGCAACGCAGAACAGTTCAGAATATTTTGCAGAATCAGTGCTTGAGTATGTAACAAGTCCGTCAACACTTAAGAGACAGAGACCAAAAACGTATGCAGCGATCGTAGCGGCTCTGAATAAAATTACTGATGAACGTATCCAGAGGGTCATGGATATATACGGACCGTTCTGGAGCTAAAAAAGAAGCATACAGGAACGTTGGATCTGTCCGGGAAGAGATCTCCCGGGCAGATTTTTTCTTTTTTGTGAGAAAAGTATAAAAAAAATGTCGATAAATATTTCTTGCAATAGACTCTATAAGGTGTGTATAATGAAACATAAGCTGAAAACACGCTTTCATTCAAAAAAAGTGCAGCCATGTCAGGTTGTATCTGATTCCATAAACAACAAATATATAATTTATCAGATTTAAGAATAGAGGATTTAATATGAGAGAAAAGTATGAATCATTATCTCTGGCGGTGTTGAAGGATCTGGCAAAGGCGAGAGGGATGAAGGGAATTTCTACTCTGAGAAAACCGGCACTGATCGAGCGGATGCTGGAGGAGGACGCCAAAGAGTCCGACAGAGGAAATCCCGAAGAAGTACACAAAAGTACACCGGCAGAAAATACTGTAAAAGAAAAAAGCTATGATTCGGAAAAAACAGAATATCGTACCCGTCCGGCAGGGGAAGGACTTCAGGAGCAGCGGAAGGAATATCGTAGTGATAAGAATGAGCAGGAACACAGAAGCACAAATATCCGCAGAGAGTACAACCGTGAATATAACCGGGAAGCTACAAGGGAGAACGGGAATGTCCCGTCAGAATCCACCCAGCTGGACAGTGGTGAAAAGGCTAACGGGATCCTAGAGGTCCTTCCGGATGGATATGGCTTTATCCGATGTGAGAATTATATGCCGGGTGAGAACGACATTTATGTTTCTCCTTCCCAGATCCGCCGCTTTAATTTAAAGACAGGTGATATCATCCAGGGAAATATCCGTATCAAGACCCAGGGAGAGAAGTTCAGTGCCCTTCTCTACGTATCTTCCATTAACGGTTTTCATCCGAGTGAGGGACAGAGACGGTATAATTTTGAAGATATGACACCGATCTTTCCGAATGAGAGACTTGTCATGGAGCGTGCAGGCGGTACAACGGCCATGCGTATCGTGGATCTGATCAGTCCTATCGGAAAGGGTCAGCGAGGAATGATCGTATCTCCGCCAAAGGCAGGTAAGACAACCCTTCTGAAAGATGTTGCCAAGTCTATCCTCAGGAATAACAGAGATATGCATCTGATCATTCTTCTGATCGATGAGCGTCCTGAGGAGGTTACCGATATCAGAGAGGCGATCCAGGGACCGAATGTGGAAGTGATCTATTCTACATTTGATGAACTTCCGGAACATCATAAGAGAGTTTCCGAGATGGTTGTGGAGCGTGCGCGCCGTCTTGTAGAGCATAAACAGGATGTGATCATTCTTCTGGATTCGATCACACGACTTGCCAGAGCCTATAATCTGATCATCCCGCCAAGCGGAAGAACCTTATCCGGTGGTCTTGACCCGGCGGCTCTCCATATGCCCAAAAGATTTTTTGGCGCAGCCCGTAATATGCGCGAGGGCGGAAGCCTGACGATTCTGGCAACTGCACTTGTGGATACCGGAAGCAAGATGGACGATGTTATTTATGAGGAGTTCAAGGGAACCGGTAATATGGAGCTTGTCCTGGATCGTAAATTACAGGAGAAACGGGTATTCCCGGCCATTGATATCCAGAAATCCGGAACCAGAAGAGAGGATCTGCTTCTCAGCAAGGATGAACAGGAAGCGGTTTATATTATGCGAAAAGCTCTTAACGGAATGAAAGCGGATGAGGCAGTAGAACAGATCCTGAATACCTTTGCCAGAACCAGGAACAATGCAGAACTGGTACAGACTGTAAAGAAACAGAAATTTTTATAAAGTCCTTGCATTTTACGGAAAGCTATGTTATACTTAGCAAGCTGTTTAAAATGGAATTCGTCAATTGAATACGAATAATATTAAATATATAGAGAGGTGAAAATCATGAGAGAAGGAATCCATCCGAACTACTATCAGGCAACTGTAACCTGCAACTGCGGAAACACTTTCGTAACAGGTTCTACTAAAGAGGACATCCATGTTGAGATCTGTTCCAAATGCCATCCGTTCTACACAGGACAGCAGAAGGCTACACAGGCTCGTGGACGTATCGATAAGTTCAACAAGAAATACGGCCTGAATAAGTAATTATTGCGAATACAGGAAATGAGAAGGTTGAGGTTGGGAAATCTCAACCTTTCTTTAACTGAAAAATTTTTAATTTGCACAGGAGAGAATGAATGAGATCATCGAATATCGGCGGACAGGCGGTCATGGAAGGCATCATGATGCGCCACAAGGACAAATATTCTATCGCAGTGCGCCGCCCGGACCAGGAGATCGAGCTGAAGGTAGAGGATTATAAATGTATCTTCGGAAATCACGCATTTCTGAAGAAACCGATCATCCGTGGTGTGGTAAGCTTTGTGGATTCTCTTGTGGTAGGCACGAAATGCCTGATGTATTCTGCGGAGATCGCAGGAGACGAGGAAGATGAGGAAACAGCCAGGAAGAATGAGCAGCTTACAGAAGAAGAGCGTTCTGCAAAGAAAGCCAAAGAGGATAAGCAGTTCAAGTGGCTTCTTTACATTACGGTAGCTACCTCCATGGTGGTTTCTGTGGCTGCTTTTATGTTTCTTCCGTATGTACTGGCTAGTTTGATCCGAGGGGTAGGTGCTTCGGAATTTCTGGTCACCATAATGGAAGCCTTTGTGAAGCTGGCACTGTTTATGGGATATATGTTCCTGATTTCCAGAATGAAGGATATCCAGAGGACATTTATGTATCACGGTGCGGAGCACAAATGTATCAACTGTGTGGAGCATGGTCTGCCTCTGACGGTAGAGAATGTGTTAAAGAGCTCTAGGCTTCATAAGCGCTGTGGAACAAGCTTTCTGTTTCTGGTCATGCTGGTAAGTATTGTGCTGCATTTTGTGTTTGTGGCGGTGCCGTTTTACTGGGTGAGACTGCTGGGAAGACTTCTCATGGTACCGGTAGTTGCGGGGATTTCCTTTGAGATCATCCAGTGGGCAGGAAGAACAGACAGTAAATTTGCGGGCATTATGAGTAAACCAGGTCTTGCCATGCAGAAATTCACCACAAAGGAGCCTACTGCAGATATGGCAGAGGTAGCCATCAAAGCAGTTGAGGCTGTTTTTGATTGGAGAGCCTATCTGAAAGAGGAATTTGACCTGGACATCCCATATGAGACAGAGGAGACAGAAAATGCAGACTCTTGAGTCCCTTCTGAAAAAAGGAACAACAATACTGAAAGATAACGGATTGGAAGAAGCCGGGCTGGATGCCTGGCTCCTTCTGGAATTTAAGACCGGAAAGAATCGGGCATATTATTTTGCGCATGGAGATGAACCGGTGTCTGATGAGACCGCAGCAGAGTATCTTACGCTGATCGACAGGCGGGCAGGACATATTCCTGTACAGCAGCTGACTCATCAGGCTTTTTTTATGGGCTATGAGTTTTATGTAAACGAAAACGTGCTGATCCCGAGACAGGATACGGAGACTCTGGTGGAAGAGGCATTGAAACACCTTGGGGATGTGGAAAAACCGGAGATCCTGGATATGTGTACCGGCTCCGGCTGCATCCTGCTCAGCCTTCTTCTGGAACGGCAGGATGCCTGTGGGACCGGTGTGGATGTTTCACCGGAAGCACTGGAAGTGGCAAAAAAGAATGCAGGTATTCTAAAGGTGGAGAACCGGGCGGATTTTGTGGAAAGCGATCTGTTCTCGGCACCGTATTTTTGTGAAAAAGGTGGAAAAGATAGTGGGAAATATGATATCCTTATTTCAAACCCGCCTTATATCGCAACAGAAGAAATTGAAACACTGATGGAAGAAGTCCGCCTTCATGATCCGAGGAAGGCCCTTGACGGAATGGAAGACGGGCTTTATTTTTACAGAAAGATCACAGCAGAGGCCGGAAGGTACCTGAAACCAGGAGGATGGCTTCTGTATGAGATCGGCTGCACCCAGGGGGAGGCGGTCAGTACAATGATGAAAGCAGCCGGTTTTACCGGGGTTCAGATCGTAAAGGATCTGCCGGGCCTTGACCGTGTGGTGCTTGGACAGAAACAGGAGGAAATACATGTTTGATAAACTGGATGATCTGCTGGTACGTTTTGAAGAGCTTCTCAATGAGCTGGGAGAACCGGGAGTAACCGACGATCCGGCACATTTTCAGAAGCTGATGAAGGAGCAGAGCGACCTGCAGCCAATCGTTGACGCATATAAAGAATATAAGAAAAATAAGGAAACCATCGAGGACAGTCTTTCCATGCTGGAGAGCGAGAAGGACGAAGAGATGCGTGAAATGCTGAAGGAAGAGCTTTCCGATGCAAAAAAGAGAGTGGAGGAGCTGGAGCATGAGCTGAAGATCCTTCTTCTTCCGAAGGACCCTAACGACAGCAAGAACGTTATCGTTGAGATCCGTGGAGGTGCAGGCGGTGATGAGGCAGCACTTTTTGCAGCAGAGATTTATCGTATGTATGTGAAATACGCGGAGTCCCGCCGCTGGAAAACCGAGATGCTCAGCCTCAATGAGAACGGCATCGGCGGCTTTAAGGAGGTTACCTTCATGATCAAGGGTGAGGGTGCATATTCCAGACTGAAATACGAAAGCGGTGTTCACCGTGTACAGCGAGTACCGGAGACAGAGTCCGGCGGAAGGATCCATACCTCTACCTGTACGGTAGCGATCATGCCGGAGGCGGAAGAAATTGATTTCCATCTGGATCTCAATGAGTGTAAATTCGATGTGTTCCGTGCATCCGGAAACGGTGGTCAGTGTGTCAACACCACAGACTCCGCAGTACGTCTTACTCATATCCCTACAGGAATCGTGATTTCCTGCCAGGATGAGAAGTCTCAGCTTAAGAACAAGGATAAAGCACTTCGTGTGCTCCGTTCCCGTCTGTATGAGATGGAGCTTGCCAAGCAGCATGACGCTGAGGCAGAGGCAAGGAGAAGCCAGATCGGTACAGGTGACCGCTCCGAGAAGATCCGTACCTACAACTTCCCTCAGGGACGTGTAACAGACCACAGGATCAAGCTTACCCTTCATCGTCTTGAGAATATCCTTAACGGAGATCTGGATGAGATCATTGACAGTCTGATCGCAGCAGACCAGGCAGTAAAGCTGACAAAGCTGAATGAACAGGAGTAAGCGCTGATTACAGCTACAGAGTTCAAAAAATTATAATAAATCAGGAGGAAACGAAAATGAAAAAGACAGCACTGGTGATCATGGCAGCCGGTATCGGCAGCCGTTTTGGAAAAGGAATCAAGCAGCTTGCACCGGTAGGCCCGAAGGGCGAGATCATTATGGACTATTCCATCCATGATGCACTGGAGGCAGGATTCAACAAGGTCGTATTTATCATCCGCAAAGACCTTGAAGATGAATTCAAAAAAGTGATCGGAGACCGTATCTCCAACATTACAGAAGTTGCTTATGCATTCCAGGAGATCGACGATCTTCCGGGCAATTTTACAAAACCGGCGGACCGTACCAAGCCATGGGGAACCGGACACGCTGTACTGGCAGCAAAGAAAGTCCTTTCCGAGCCATTCGCTGTTATCAATGCAGATGACTACTACGGAAAAGAAGCCTACGTAAAGGTGCATGACTACCTGGTACAGGATCATCCGCAGGATGGCCCGATGCACATCTGCATGGCAGGTTTCCGCCTTGGAAATACATTAAGTGACAACGGAAGCGTCACAAGAGGAGTGTGCCATATTGAGGATGGCAAGCTTGTGGGCGTTACAGAGACACATAACATCTTCAAGACAGCAGACGGCGCAGAGACAAGAAATGACGATGGTACAGCAGAAACACTGGATACAAAGAGCCTTGTTTCCATGAATATGTGGGGACTGACACCGGAATTTATGGAGATCCTTGAGAAAGGCTTCGTTGAGTTCCTTGGTGGGATCAAAGAGGGAGACATCAAAAAAGAGTATCTTCTTCCTGAGCTTATCGACCAGCTGATCCATTCCGGAAAAGCAGCGGTAGATGTTCTTGAGACAAAGGACGAGTGGTTCGGTGTTACCTATCAGGAGGATAAGGCATCTGTACAGGCTGCATTCAAAAAACTTACAGATGACGGCGTTTATCCGGAAGGACTGTATCAGTAATAAAGGAGAACATTATGGGTAAATATTTCGGAACAGATGGTTTTCGTGGTGAAGCAAATGTAAAACTTACAGCAGATCATGCATTTCGCGTGGGACGTTATCTCGGCTGGTATTACGGCAGAGATCACAAGGCGAAGATCGTGATCGGCAAGGATACAAGAAGAAGCAGTTACATGTTTGAGTATGCCCTTGCGGCAGGACTTACCGCATCCGGAGCAGATGCCTATCTGCTTCATGTGACCACAACTCCAAGTGTATCCTATGTGGTACGTACAGAAGATTTTGACTGCGGTATCATGATTTCCGCAAGCCATAATCCGTTTAATGATAATGGAATCAAGGTCCTTAATGAGAACGGACAGAAGATTTCCGCAGATATTGAAGCACGTATCGAGGCATATCTGGACGGCGAGATCGAGGAGCTTCCGCTGGCAACCGGAGAAGATATCGGCTGTACTGTGGATTTTGCATCCGGAAGAAACCGTTATATCGGACATCTGATCTCTATCCCATGCCATGATTTCAAAAATATCAAGGTTGGGCTGGATTGCTCCAACGGAAGCTCATCCGCCATTGCCAAGAGCGTTTTTGACGCACTTCGTGCAAAAACCTATGTGATCAACAATGAGCCAAACGGAACCAACATTAACCGTGGCTGCGGTTCCACACACATTGAAGTTCTGAGACAGTTCGTGGTAGATAAAGGCTTGGATATCGGTTTTGCATACGATGGTGATGCAGACCGCTGTATCGCCGTAGACCACCGCGGAAACATCATTGACGGTGATAAGATCATGTATGTGTGCGGCAAATATTTAAGAGAGAAAGGCCAGCTCAACGGAAATACAGTTGTAACAACCGTTATGTCCAATCTTGGTCTTTACAAGTCTCTGGAGCGTGAAGGCATCGACTATGAGCAGACTGCAGTTGGTGATAAATACGTTGCCGAGAACATGATGGAAAACAATTACAGTATCGGTGGTGAACAGTCCGGACATATCATCTTCAGCCGCTATTCCGCTACCGGTGACGGGATCCTGACTTCTCTTATGATCATGGAGGCATGTGTGGATCAGAAGGCCACACTCTGCGACCTTGCAAAGGAGATGAAGGTTTATCCGCAGCTTCTCCGGAATGTGCGTGTTTCCGACAAGAAAACAGCACTGGAGAACGAAAAGGTAAAAGCAGCCATTGAGGCAGCCGCAGAGGCACTTGGTGATGACGGACGTATCCTGGTACGTGAGAGTGGTACAGAGCCGCTGATCCGTGTTATGGTAGAAGCGGGAACGGATGATCTCTGCCATAAATATGTAGATAGTGTTGTTGATGTGATGGAAGCCGAAGGGCTTGTTGTAGAATAAGGAATTCCATGAAAAAAACAAAGACCGTATTGATTCTTGCAGCCGTTACAGGAGCCTTGCTTCTGGGCGGCTGTGGCAGTGAAAAAACAAAAATATATGAACAGGCCGGAAAGGATCTTTCCCAGGGAAGCTACAAGTATGCCCTGGAGGAGTACCAGAGCTCTATCCAGAACGGAGTGAAGCTGGCACAGTCCTATCGCGGGGCAGGTATCGCAAGCTTGCGTCTTGGCAAATATGAGGATGCGGTGAATAGCTTCACGGAAGCTCTGAACTGCGATAAAGTAAGCAAAAGCCTTCGTAAGGATATCCTGTCCTACCGGGCTACTGCAGAGCTGAAGTCTGGAAAATACGAGGATGCCATGGCAGACTGCCAGACACTTGGAGAAGATTTTTCCATGGATGCAGGCAGTTATTTCCTCACCGGAAAGGTTGCCCTTGCCATGGATTCCTACGAAGAAGCCGCATCTAACTTCAAACAGGCCTATGGAGAAGATTCCACCTATGATATGGCGATCGAGATCTATGAGGCATATCTGGACAAGGATATGGAAGCGGACGGAACCAGATATCTGGAAGCTGCTCTTTCTTCTGAGGCCAAAGATGCCCAGGACCACTGTGACAGAGGCCGTGTCTACTACTATATGGAAGACTACAGCAACGCAAAAAAAGAGCTTCTGGAAGCAACCAAGAAGGATAATACGGAAGCATTGCTTCTTCTGGGAATGGTATATCTGGCCCAGGATGATGTGGAAAATGCCCAGGCAATGTACAAGCAGTATATTTCCGCAGTGGGTGATTCCGCCAAGGGCTATAATGGTCTGGCACTGTGCGATATCCGAAGCGGAGATTATGATTCCGCTCTTGATAACATCACAAAAGGCCTTCCGACAGCTACCACAGACGAGATGCAGAGTCTTCTGTTCAATGAGATCGTAGCCTATGAAAAAAAGCTGGATTTTGCTACTGCACTGACCAAGGTCCAGGAATATATTGAGATGTTCCCTGAAGATTCCGCTGCAAAAAAAGAGCGGGCTTTTCTGAAAACCAGAACGTCTTCGGAGGGCTGATATGGAATATTTTGAGGAAATACAGGACAGGGTTATCCTGATCGGTGTCCAGGCAGATCGGGGGGATGACATGGAGGAATCCCTGGATGAGCTTGGAGAACTTGCGGCTACGGCAGGTGCGGCGGTTGCAGGCAGGATCATTCAGAATCGTGAGGCCGTACATCCGGGCACCTATATCGGAAAAGGCAAGATCGAAGAGGTAAAAGGTCTTCTCTATGCCCTGGATGCCAATGGTGTGATCTGTGACGATGAGCTTTCTCCTGCCCAGATGAATAATCTGGAGCGGGAGCTGGAGTGCAAGGTTATGGATCGTACCCTGCTGATCCTTGACATTTTTGCGAAGCGTGCCGTCACAAGTGAAGGCAAGATTCAGGTAGAGCTTGCACAGCTTCGTTACCGGTCTGCACGTCTTGTGGGACTACGTTCTTCTCTTTCGCGACTTGGAGGAGGAATCGGAACCAGAGGCCCCGGTGAGAAAAAGCTGGAGACAGACCGTCGTCTGATCCGGAACAGGATTTCCGCACTGAAGCAGGAGCTTTCCCAGGTGGAAAAGCACAGAGAGCTGATCCGTTCCAGAAGAGCTGTGGGAAATCTGAAGACAGCAGCCATTGTCGGCTATACCAATGCAGGAAAGTCAACGCTTCTGAATACACTGACAGGCGCTTCAGTGCTTTCGGAGGATAAGCTGTTTGCCACACTGGATCCGACTACCCGTCTTCTGACACTGGATGACGGACAGCAGCTTCTTCTTACGGATACCGTAGGCTTTATCCGCAAGCTTCCCCACAATCTGGTGGAAGCCTTCAAGAGTACTCTGGAGGAAGCCAAATATGCGGATTATATCATTCATGTGGTAGATGCATCCAATCCTCAGGCGGAGATACAGATGCATATCGTATATGAAACCCTGAAAGAGCTTGGTGCTCTGGGAAAAAAGACGATCACACTTTTTAACAAGCAGGACCGTGTTTCCGGGGAGAGCTTCCGGGATCTCCGGGCAGACCATACGCTGAAGATTTCCGCACGGACAGGAGAGGGGCTTGAGGAATTTAAGCAGCTTCTTTCTGAGATACTGGCAGAAGGACAGATTTATATGGAACGGCTTTTTCCTTATTCGGAGGCCGGTCAGATCCAGCTGATCCGTGAGTATGGACAGCTTCTTTCGGAAGAGTATACCGAAGGAGGGATTGCTGTAAAAGCAAGAGTTCCGCGGGAAATCTATCCGAAAGTCACATAATGTTAAAATATCTACTCAGTACCATATATAGTACCGTGAACAAAACGGGCACTATATATGGTACTTTTTATGTTGACGCAAAGAGGCGTGTCTGATACAATAAGCCTACAGCGCTTTGAACACAGATTGTGAAACGGAGTGTGTTCGTAAGCAGGCAAGTGAGGCGGAATGGAATATCCGCTTATAAATAAATGCATGAGGGAGGCATTTTCTTATGTTTCAGGTAGTAAAAAGAGACGGTGAATTAGACGAATTTAAAATGGGGAAGATCACCGCGGCAATTGATAAGGCATTTGATGCCAAAGGTAAGAATTACAGTTCGGATATGATCGATCTTCTGGGACTTCGTGTTACAGCGGATTTTCAGAATAAGATCGAGAACAACCGGATTTCTGTTGAGGATATCCAGGACAGTGTGGAGAACGTACTGATCCAGGCCGGATATTCTGATGTTGCCAAGGCGTATATCCTTTATCGTAAGCAGCGTGAGAAGATCCGCAATATGAAATCCACCATCCTTGACTATAAAGAGATTGTAAACAGCTATGTAAAGGTTGAGGACTGGCGTGTAAAGGAGAACTCAACGGTTACTTATTCTGTAGGAGGTCTGATCTTAAGCAACTCCGGAGCAGTTACCGCAAACTACTGGCTGTCTGAGATCTACGACAACGAGATCGCAGATGCACACAGAAATGCAGATATCCATATCCATGATCTGTCCATGCTGACCGGTTACTGTGCAGGCTGGTCCCTGAAGCAGCTGATCCGAGAGGGACTTGGTGGTATTGAGGGTAAGATCACTTCTGCACCTGCAAAGCATTTAAGTGTACTCTGCAACCAGATGGTGAATTTCCTGGGTATCATGCAGAACGAGTGGGCGGGCGCACAGGCATTTTCATCCTTTGATACTTATCTGGCACCTTTTGTAAAGGCAGACAACCTTTCCTATCCGGAGGTTAAGAAATGCATTGAGTCCTTTGTATATGGCGTAAATACTCCAAGCCGCTGGGGCACTCAGGCACCATTTTCCAACATTACACTGGACTGGACCGTTCCAGACGACCTTGCAGAGCTTCCGGCTATCGTAGGCGGCAAGGACATGGATTTCAAATACAAAGACTGTAAGAAAGAAATGGATATGGTCAATAAGGCATTTATCGAGACCATGATCGAGGGAGATGCCAACGGACGTGGATTCCAGTATCCGATTCCGACCTATTCCATCACAAAGGAATTCGACTGGTCTGATACCGAGAACAACCGTCTTCTCTTTGAGATGACTTCCAAGTACGGTACTCCGTATTTTTCCAATTATATCAACAGTGATATGAAGCCAAGCGACATCCGCAGCATGTGCTGCCGCCTCCGCCTGGATCTCCGTGAGCTCCGCAAAAAGAGTGGTGGATTCTTTGGCTCCGGTGAGAGCACAGGCTCTGTAGGCGTTGTTACCATCAATATGCCGCGTATCGCATATCTTTCCAGAACGCCGAAGGAATTTTATCAGCGCCTGGACCACATGATGGATATCTCCGCAAGATCTCTTCATATCAAGAGAGATGTGATCAGTAGGCTTCTGGATGAGGGACTGTATCCGTACACGAAGAGATATCTTGGAAGCTTTGACAATCATTTTTCCACCATCGGTCTTGTGGGAATGAACGAAGCGGGCTTAAATGCCTGCTGGCTGAAAAAAGACATGACAGATCCGGAAACCCAGAAGTTTACAAAAGAGGTTCTGGAGCATATGAGAAGCCGTCTTTCAGACTATCAGGAGCAGTATCCGGGAGAGCTTTTCAATCTGGAGGCAACACCGGCAGAGTCCACTGCATACCGTCTTGCCAAACACGACAGAAGCCGTTATCCGGATATCAAAACAGCGGGAAAAGAGGGCGACACTCCGTATTACACAAACAGCTCTCATCTGCCGGTTGATTACACTGCGGATATTTTTGACGCACTGGATATTCAGGACGATCTGCAGACTCTGTATACTTCAGGAACCGTATTCCATGCATTCCTTGGGGAGAAGCTTCCGGACTGGAAGGCAGCGGCAGCGTTGGTACGTAAGATCGCAGAGAATTATCGCCTGCCCTATTACACCATCTCACCGACCTATTCTGTATGTCAGGAGCATGGCTACATCAGCGGCGAGCATTTCACCTGCCCGAAATGTGGAAAGAAGGCTGAGGTTTACAGCCGTATCACAGGATATTACCGTCCTGTACAGAACTGGAACGATGGTAAGACCCAGGAGTACAAGAACCGTACCCTCTATGATATTACCCATTCCCAGCTGAAAAAGGTCCATACCAGTGTGATGACCATGAAGGGTGACGAGGTGGAGATCCAGCCTGTGGAATCTCATAAATATCTTTTTACGACTAGCACTTGTCCGAACTGCCGTATGGCAAAGAAAATGCTGGAAGGCGAAGAGCTGGAGATTATCGATGCTGAGCAGAATCCCGAGCTTGTCAAGCAGTATGGGATCCGTCAGGCCCCGACGCTTGTCATTACTGACGGGGCGAAGGTTAGGAAGTATGTGAATGCTTCTAATATACAGAAGTATGTAGACGAAGAGTTGGATTGAGTTTTTTGCCAAAATAACTGTAAGTAAAAAATGGATGGCTGGACGCATGTCTGTTGGATGTGTGTCTGGCCTTTTTTATATTGGGAATTTTATGTTATGATATTTTATGTTTGAGATTTGGGGCCTGGAAAAGATGGTTGACATTTCATGTCGAGATGGGTATACTTATACCTGAATTTAATGATTAAAAGCGTTACGCTTTAATGTATGAATGTATACGCAAAACGCTCCATCCCGGAAGGGCCCCGCTGGGGAAGGGATTCACTTCCACCAAATTTCATGCTAAAATAAAAAAAGAAAATAAAAAAGAATAACAGAAAAGAGGAAAATTATTATGGTAAAACAGAACATCGTCTTCGTAGAAAACACTCCAGGCAGTCTTCAGAAAGTTACAAAGATTCTTGCAGAGAATCAGATCGATATCTACGGTTTCGGCTGCTTTGACGCACCGGAGTTTGCAAACTTCCGTATGGTATGCGACAATCCGGAAAGAGCAGATGAGATCATGGCTGAGCATGGATACATGACTCGTATCACACAGGCTATCCTGGTAGACCTTCAGGATGAGATCGGTGGGTTAGACAAGCTTCTTAGTGTCATGGGCGACAGCAACGTAAACCTTCATTACATCTACACCTTCTTCCACAGAGGCCTGAAAGTTCCGGTAGCGATCATGCACTGTGAGGATCTTCTGGTTGCAGAGAGTGTTCTCCGTAACAATGGATTCCAGGTTCTGAACCGCCTGGTAGATCCGGATGGAGAAGCAGAGGCGTAATCAATCGCATAAAAGGGACAAACAGGAATGAAGTATCGTATTTTTATTGTAGAAGATGACGAAACAATCGCGAATCTTCTGAAAAAGCATCTCAGTTCCTGGGGATATGACGTTTTTCTGGCTGAGGATTTTTCCAATATACTGCAGGAATTTGCGGGGAAAGATCCTCAGCTTGTTCTTCTGGATCTGAAACTTCCATTTTATAATGGCTTTCACTGGTGTGAGGAAATCCGAAAGGTTTCCCAGGTGCCGGTGATCTTCATCTCCTCCGCAGCGGATAACATGAACATGGTCATGGCCATGAGCCGTGGAGCCGATGACTTTATTGCCAAGCCTTTTGATATGGACGTACTGGTGGCCAAGATCCAGGCAATCCTCCGCAGAACCTATTCCTTCGGAAACCCGGGAAATGTCCTGGAACATAAAGGCGCGGTTCTCAATCTTTCCAGAGCGACACTGACCTGGAACGGGGAGGAGACGGAACTGACCAGAAATGAACTGCGTATCCTGGAACTGCTTTTTTCCCAGGCAGGGAAACCGGTATCCAGAGATGCCATTATGACAAAACTGTGGGAAAGTGACAGCTTTGTGGATGACAACACCCTGACCGTAAACATTACACGCCTTCGCAAAAAACTGGAGGCGGCAGGCCTTGTGGATTTTATCATCACGCGAAAAGGTCTTGGATATATGGTGTGAGGTTTTTATGGAATCATTTCGAGCATATTTAAAACAGACAAAAATTTTTTTCATCGCCTGTGTTTTTATGGCGGCTGTGTCGACAGCAGTGATCTGCCTGTACCAGCTTCCCCTGGAGGCGGCGGTCTATCTGGCAGTTCTGTGGCTGGGAGCAGGAGCTGCCGTTTTTTTATACGGTTATGCCTGTTACAGACAGAAGGTGCAGAACTTAATCCTGGTGGAAAAAGCTCCGGAGATTAATCTGGACCGGCTGGGCGAGACCACCGATGAGGTGGAGCTTCTTTACAGGGATATCATCCGGAAACTGGACGGCATGCGGATGGGTGCGGAGACAGAACGGCAGCGTTCTCTGGAAGAAATGACCGATTACTACACTATGTGGGCACATCAGATCAAGACGCCGATCTTTGCTCTACGCCTGCTGCTTCGGGAGGAGCCGGAGGAGAACCGGGAGTCCGGGGCACAGCTTTTTCGCATTGAACAGTATGTGGAGATGGTGTTGGGCTACCTTCGCACGGAGGACATGTCCGCCGATCTGAAGCTGACCCGATGCTCGCTGGATCGGATCATCCGGGAGCAGATCCATAAATACGCAGGGATCTTTGTGTCAAAAAAGCTTTCGTTATCATATGAGGGGACAGATGCGATCGTTCTTACCGATGAAAAATGGCTTGGTTTTGTCATTGGACAGATTCTTTCCAATGCGTTGAAATATACAAGAACGGGCGGCATTGAAATCTGGCTGGAGGATGAGCGTGGAAACAGGGTATCTGAGAATCCAAATTTGAAGCAGAATACGGCTCCGGGGATTTGTAATACGGCCCCGGCAACTCTGGTCATCGCAGACTCCGGCATCGGAATCCAGCCGGAGGATCTTCCGCGCATCTTCGAAAAAGGCTACACAGGCGTCAATGGACGGGAGGACAACCGTGCTACCGGGATCGGTCTGTATTTAAGCCGGAAGATCCTGAGAAAACTGGGTCACGAGATCACTGTGGATTCCCAGGTGGATAAAGGCACGGAAGTTCGGATGAGCCTGTGGAAAAAAGATCTGGAGATGTATTAACCTTACACAAATGTAAGCTTCCTCCGTAAAATGTAAGCCACTTCGATGGCAGCCGCCGGAGAATTTTCTTATACTGAAACCATAACATAGCGTTTCGGGTAATTCTTACATCAGGTTCGATCGCTTTAGAACATGATGCACGACTCCCTGGATCGCTGTAAATACAGATAAGAAAGGAATTAGCGTATGGCATTACTGGAAGTAACAAATGTAAAAAAGATATACAGCACCCGCTTCGGCGGAAATAAAGTGCAGGCACTTTTCAATGTGACATTTTCGGTGGAAGAAGGAGAATATGTGGCGATCATGGGAGAGTCCGGTTCCGGAAAAACAACACTTCTGAATATTCTGGCAGCCCTGGACCGCCCCACATCCGGCGAAGTGCTTCTGGAAGGAAAAAGCATTACTCACCTGACAGAAAAAGAAATTTCCGCATTCCGTCGGAAGAACTTAGGCTTCGTGTTCCAGGATTTCAATCTTCTGGACACCTTCAGCCTCCGGGACAATATTTATCTTCCTCTCGTGCTGGCAGGGGAAGATTATCAGGAGATGGAGCAGAAGATCCGTCCCATTGCAAAAGCCCTTCACATCAACCAGCTTCTGGAAAAATTCCCCTACGAGGTTTCCGGCGGACAGAAGCAGAGAGCAGCAGTTGCAAGGGCACTGATCACAGATCCGAAGCTGATCCTTGCGGACGAACCGACCGGAGCCCTGGATTCCCGTGCAGCCTCCGATCTTCTTTCCATGTTCAATGAGGTAAATCGGGAAGGCCAGACCATTCTCATGGTAACTCACAGCGCGCAGGCCGCCAGCCACGCATCCAGAGTACTTTTTATCAAGGATGGCGAAGTGTTCCACCAGATCTACCGTGGCACAAAAACAAGACAGGAAATGTACCAGATGATTGCAGATACCCTGACGATCCTTACGACAGGCGGTGAGACCTATGCGTAAAGGAATGTTTGGAAAACTGGCAGTGCAGAACATCCGGAATAACCGGAGCACCTATGTTCCCTATATGCTTACCTGCATTTTCTGCATTGCCATGATGTATATGATGGAATTTCTGCGGGACTGTCCCACATTGGAGAAAGCAGTGCCCCAGGCAGCAGAAGTGAGGATGATCGTAGGAACCGGTGAAGTGGTTGTTGGAATTTTCTGCGTTATCTTTCTGATCTACAGCAACAGTTTTCTCATGAAACACAGACAGAAAGAAATCGGGCTTTACAACATTCTGGGACTGGAAAAAGGCCATATCGGAAAAGTGATGTTTCTGGAAACAAGCATGACTTCGCTGCTTTCTCTGACGGCAGGGATCGGGATTGGCATCCTTGGAAGCAAGCTCTCCCTGCTTTTGCTTTTCCGTTTTCTTCATGTTCCGGCAGTGCTGGGATTTTATGTTTCCATTACAGGAATCCTGTTTTGCATCGCAGGATTTGGAGGGATTTTTCTTGTTATTCTGGCACTGAATCTTACCAGAGTAAGGATGAATAACCCCATAGAACTTCTGAGAGGCGGAAACACAGGAGAGAAGGAGCCCCGGGCAAAATGGCTCATGGCACTTCTGGGGATGATTTCTCTTGGAGTGGGATATTATCTGGCAGTAACCACGGAATCCCCAATCCAGGCAATTTTCATTTTTCTTCTGGCAGTGATTCTGGTTATGGCAGGAACGTATCTTCTTTTTACCGCAGGAAGCATTGTAATCCTGAAACTTTTGCGAAAGAACAAAAAGTTCTACTATAAAACCGGCAACTTTATCAGTGTCTCCGGCATGATCTATCGTATGAAACAAAATGCGGCAGGCCTGGCCAGCATCTGTATTTTAAGTACAGGAGTGCTCCTGCTTCTTTCTATGACTGTGTCGCTGTATTTTGGAATGGGTGACATCATGGTGAACCGGTATCCTTTTGATACGGATGCCAGGATTTCGGGCATCAGCCAGGAACAGAGTGAACAGATTCAGAAAGTTTTTGCACAGGCAATCAAAAATGATCAGGTGCCGGCAGAAAAAACAGTGGACGAAACTTATCTCGAGATCGGCTGCAGGCAGGAAAAAAACGGTATTATGATCGGACAGGCTTACAGTTACTCAGAAGATGGAAAATCCGTAGATCTGTATACGATCCGTCAGTCTGAGTATGAGAAACTTACCGGTGAAAAAACAGATCTTCACGACGGCGAGATCTTTGCCTGGTATCCGTCTGAAAAGGAAAAAGACATATTAAAAATTGATGACCGGGATTTTGCAGTAAAAAAATGGCTGGAAAAAGCACCTTTAAGTGCCATGAACAATCTGGTATCCAATATGGCGGCAATTGTTGTGACGGATTCCGATTTCGAGTATATTGACGGGCTTCGGACAAAGATGTATGAAGGTCTTGATGCCTACGAGGCTGGAAAAGATCTCACAGTTCATTTGGGTGTAGATATCCGTGGCAGCGGGGAGGAAAAGATCCGGTATGGCCAGGCTGTTTATCAGGCACTGAAAGATTACTGCAGAAGCGGTGGCTTTTCAGAGAATACCATCGTGATCGGTGGTGTCCGCCAGAGTGAGTACGAAACGTATTATGTAGATAATGGAACGATCCTGTTTATTGGAATCTTTTTGGGAGCACTGTTCCTTATGGGAACGGCGATGATCATTTACTACAAACAGATCTCAGAGGGCTACGAAGATCAGGGAAGGTTCCAGATCATGCAGAAAGTAGGTATGAGCCGCAGAGAGGTGAAAGGAGCTATCCGCAGACAGATCCTTCTGGTATTTTTTATCCCGCTTGTGATGGCAATGGTGCATATTTCCATGGCATTTCCGCTGATCCGCCGGCTCCTGCTGCTGTTCGGAATGGCCAATACAAAATTGTACGTGGGCTGCACTGCGGGAACGGTTCTGGCCTTTGCGCTGGTCTATGGACTGATCTACTCCATGACAGCCAGATCTTACTATAAAATAGTGGAAAAAGCATAAAATCGGTGAAAAAGCACAGCTGTGTTTGCTGTGAAGTATTGAAGTTTTGATATGGCAATGCTACAATAAAGGGGCGTGTCAGGAAGCAGAAAAGTTTCCGGACACGCTCTTATTTACATGTACAACGAACTATAGCGATGCACTAATTTATTGGATCGCTGTAAGACGAGACGCTGGTGATCGCTGCACAGATCGGAGAAGCCTGCAAAGGTGCTTTTCATAGTTGCGTTTTATAACGGAATGTACATACAATGGAGGAAATCGATGAAAAGAGAAAGTTTCAGAAAAGGTATGAAGGATGGAGTTCCCATCGCTCTTGGATATTTTGCGGTATCCTTTACCTTTGGCATGATGGCTGTTGCCGGCGGCTTGCGTATCTGGCAGGCAGTTCTGATCTCCCTGACCAACCTGACATCGGCCGGTCAGTTTGCGGGACTGGACATTATTTTTGCGGGAGGCTCCATGTGGGAGATGGCAATGACCCAGCTGATCATCAACCTGAGATACTGCCTGATGTCATTTTCCCTGTCCCAGAAATTCCGGCGTGAGGAGTCCGGTATCCTGAAATACATCGCTGCTTTTGGTATCACCGATGAAATTTTCGGGATCAGTGCGGCCCAGGAGGGAAAGGTCAGCGTATTTTATAATTACGGAGCCATGTGCGTGGCAATTCCCGGATGGACTCTTGGAACTCTGGCAGGAGGAATCTCCGGAAGCCTTTTGCCGGATTTTATGCTTAGTGCGTTGAGCGTTGCCATTTACGGAATGTTCCTGGCCATCATCATCCCGCCGTCCAAAAAGAGCAGACCGGTTCTTGGGGTGGTTGTGGCATCCATGGCAGTCAGTACTGTTTTTGCGGTGACACCGGTGTTAAAACAGGTATCATCCGGATTTATGATCATTATCACAACACTTCTGGTAGCAGGCCTGGCAGCTTATTTCTGCCCGCTGGAAGAGAAAGGGGAAGCCGTTCATGAGTCATAATGTATATCTTTATATCCTGGTGATGGCAATTGTCACCTATCTCATCCGTATGCTGCCCCTTGCTCTTGCAAAAAACGAGATCAGAAGCCCGTTTATCAAGTCCTTTCTGTATTATGTGCCATATGCCTGTCTGGCAGCCATGACCTTCCCGGCCATCCTGAAGGCCACAGACAGCATCATCTCCGGTGCAGCAGGTTTCCTGGTAGCACTTATTGCTGCATATAAGGAAAAAAGCCTGATCACAGTAGCCCTGCTGGCGTGTGCGGCGGTGTTTATCGTGGAGAGGGTTCTGGTATTTATCTGAAAAGTATAATATGCAGGGGCTGTCGCACTAACGTGCGGCAGCTCATTTTATATTCAACACAAAACGCCGGACTTCGAAAAGCCCGGCGCTTGTGGTATAATTAGTTTATGCTACTAAACAAAATAATACAGAGAAATTATACCTCATTTTCTCTGTATTATCAAATCAAACTTCCGCTAGATTTAGAGATTTCTATTCCATCTGATGATCCGGTTCGTCTGGTAAGTGCCTTTGTGGAGGAAATGGACCTTTCTGAACTGTATAAAACTTACGGCAGGATCAGAAAAAATCAGGCAACACCGCGTCAGATTCTGAAACTTGTTATCTATGCAGCAATGAATCGGATCTATTCAAGCCGCGATATCAGAAAAGCATGTAAACGGGATATCAACTTCATGTATCTCCTGGAAGGTATGCCGGCTCCTGACCATGCAACGATCGCGCGTTTTATCTCTCTTCACTTTTCTGTCTGTGCAAAGACGTTGCTTGCACAAATGTCAGATCTGCTCTATCTTTTGGGTGAGATTTCGGGGAAGACCATTTTTATTGATGGCACAAAGATCGAATCTGCGGCCAATAAGTATACATTTGTATGGAAAAAGGCTATTACAAAAAATCAGGCCCGGTTATACACGAAACTGTCTTCTTTTGTGGCTGAATGTGAAGAACTCTATGGAATGAAAACGGTATATCATGATAGTATATCCATACACACCTTAAAGCGGTTAAAAAAGCAGTTATGCCGTATCAAAATACAGGAAGAAATCGTGTTTGTACATGGAACCGGCCGGAGAAAAACACAGTTACAGAAATCTCTGGAACAACTGGATTGGTATCTGGAGAAACTAAAGGAATATACGAAAAAACTGTATACGCTTGGGGACAGAAACAGTTATTCCAAAACAGATCCCGATGCCACCTTCATGAGAATGAAAGAGGACGCGATGCTGAACGGACAGTTAAAGCCTGCGTATAACATTCAGCATGGAGTGGATTCAGAATACATCACATGGATTGATATCAGCCCGCGCCCCACCGATACACGTACCCTGATTCCTTTTTTGAAAGATATGGAGAGCTACCTGGGATTTAAGTATTCAGAAATTGTTGCAGATGCCGGGTACGAAAGTGAAGAAAACTATCTTTTCATTGAAAGCAACGGACAGACTGCCTACATAAAGCCACAGAACTATGAGATCTCAAAAACACGAAAATACAAAAAGGACATTAGCAGAAGGGAAAATATGGAGTATCATGCGGACAGGGACAGTTACATCTGCCGGAATGGAAGAGAACTGACTGTCACAAATGAACGGAGAAGTAAAACGACGAGTGGATATGTCAGTATAAAAACTTATTACAGATGTTCAGACTGTACTGGCTGTCCTTATAAAACAGAATGTATCAAAGGGAACAACTGCAAAACGCCTATGGAAAAACGCAATAAAGTGTTGATGGTCTCAAAGACGATGAGTCAGAAGCGTGCAGAAGATCTGGAACGGATCACGAGTGAGTATGGGACTATGCTCCGGATGAACCGAAGTATTCAGGCGGAAGGTTCTTTTGCTGATGTGAAAGAAGACATGAACTTTCGGAGATACCTGTACCGTGGAAAGGTAAATGCCTTGGCAGAAAGTATCCTTTTAGCGATGGGGCGAAATATCAATAAACTTCATTGTAAGATTCAGACAGGAAGGACGGGAAGTCACCTTTTTGCATTAAAAAAGGCATAGATTTTGATAATTGAAAATAAAACAGTTTGAAATAAGGCATGCTGAAAGGGATGCTTAGGGACGAACTGCGCTTGTAAAGAATGGCATCAAAATGGTAATCAATTTCGATGCCATTTTGGCATAAAACGGGGCTGCCGCCCAGCAAAAATATTTGCTAATGCGACAGCCCCTTTTTCATTTATTCACCTAAAAATCCAAGATCGATCTCTCCGTCAAACACCGTAGTTGCAGGTCCTGTCATATATACAAGGTTTTCATCTCTTTCCCAGGAGATGTTTAAGTCTCCGCCAAGAAGCTGTACAGTAACCGGTTTGCTGCCGTCAACCTTGTCATTGAGGATGGAAGCTACCGTAACTGCGCAGGCGCCTGTGCCGCAGGCAAGGGTTTCTCCGGAGCCACGCTCCCATACACGCATCTTTACGGTGTGGCGGTCGATCACCTGAACAAACTCAGTGTTGACTCTGTCCGGGAAGCATACGTGATTTTCAAAGGACGGGCCGATCTTTTCCAGGTCAAGGCTGTTCACATCGTCTACGTAGATGATGGCATGAGGATTACCCATGGAAACTGCGGTCATGTGATATTCTTTTCCGTCGACGGTGATGGGAGCGTCGATCACCTGCTCGGTTTCGGCAACCACCGGGATCTCTTTTGCAGTGAGAATCGGGGAGCCCATGTTGACTTTTACCATGGAGGCCTTGCCGTCGCGGATAGTAAGATCCACATATTTGATACCGCTTCTTGTGGCGATGCTTAAAGAAGTTTTGTCCACAATGCCGTGGTCATAGACATATTTGGCAACGCAGCGGATACCGTTTCCGCACATGGCACCCTGAGAGCCGTCCAGATTGTACATATCCATCTCGCAGTCTGCAATCTCAGACGGGCGGATCAGGATCAGACCATCGGAACCAATGCCAAAATGACGGTCGCTGACAAATTTTGCCACTGCGGCCGGATCCTTAACAGTTTCCTCGAAACAGTTTACATATACATAATCGTTTCCAATGCCGTGCATTTTCGTGAATTTCATAATAGTAACCTCCTCTTGTTTCTGAATATTATACTTGTTTTTTCTGTTGGAACACAAGACCCCATGGAAAAAACACGCAGGTTTTTTCCATTTGTTGCCTTTAATAGTATAGTATATTGGACAATTGTTATCGAAAAGTGAATTTTCCCTGTGGAATTCCGGTAAATTAGAAGTGGATTTTCGTATTTATGGATTTTATGTGCTTGCATTTTGTCAGAAACATGGTATCATAAAACAAAGTAATATGCATGGAGATGTATAATTATGCTGTACATTACGAATTGGACTGACACAAGCAGAGAGACAGTTAACGTAAAGTACATAGAATTCAGGAGGAAGAAAAAATGAAGAGAAAATTTATGGCACTTGCACTTGCAGCAGCTATGACAGTTTCTATGACATCCGCTGTTTTTGCAGCAGATGAGATCAAGAGCGCAGATGATCTGGAGGGTAAGAAGATCGGTGTTCAGCTTGGAACAACCGGTGATGCAGACGCTACAGAGGTTAAAGACGCAACAGTAGAGAGATACAACAAAGGTAATGACGCTGTTATGGCTCTGAAACAGGGTAAGATTGACTGCGTAGTGATCGACAGCGAGCCTGCTAAGAAATTTGTTGAGAAAAACGATGATCTTGAGATCGTTGAGGATATTTTTGATAAAGAGGAGTATGCAATCTGTCTTTCCAAAGATAATGCAGACCTTACCAAAGAGTTCAACGAAGCGCTGAAGGAGCTGAAGGATGACGGAACTCTGGATTCCATCAGAGATAACTACATCGGTGATGATGCAGGTAAGACACCGTATGAGACTCCTAAGGATGCAGATCACTCCAAGGGAACTCTTACCATGGCAACAAACGCAACCTTCCAGCCATACGAATACTATGACGGAGATAAGATCGTAGGTATTGATGTTGATATCGCTCAGGCTGTCTGCGACAAGCTTGGATATGAGCTGAAGGTCGAGGATATGGAGTTTGATGCGATCGTAAATTCTGTTAAATCCGGAAAAGCTGATTTCGGTGCTGCAGGAATGACAGTAACAGAGGATCGTAAAAAGAGCGTTGATTTCACTGATCCGTACACAACTGCAGAGCAGGTTGTTATTGTAAAGAAATAATTTTGCACAGAGAAATCAGAGGATTCTGAACGGATAAGCTGAGAAACAGATATTCGTTGCAGGGTTCAGTAGCGAATGATCAGGTTCCGGATATCCGGGTATGTTTTCCGGATTTCGGAACCTGTAGTTTTGGAAAGGGTGGAAATTTTGAGTCTTATTGAACAGTTTCAGTTTAACTTTCTGGACGACAATCGCTGGCAGTTCATTTTGTCCGGTCTGAAAAATACCATCATCATTACTTTTTTTGCTGTACTTCTTGGTATTTTTCTGGGATTTGTCATTGCTATTGTCCGTTCTACACATGATAAGACAGGTAAGCTTAAGATCCTTAATGTGATCTGTCGTGTTTATCTGACTGTGATCCGTGGCACCCCAACGATGGTACAGCTGCTGATCGTATTTTATGTTATTTTTGCAACCATAGATCCGGGTAAGATAGTTGTTGCCATTATCGCCTTTGGTATGAACTCTGCTGCATACGTGGCTGAGATCGTCCGTTCCGGTATCATGTCTATTGATCAGGGACAGTTTGAGGCAGGACGGAGCCTGGGTCTTAACTATACACAGACTATGATCAAGATCATTCTTCCGCAGGCGGTCAAGAACATCCTGCCGGCCCTTGGAAACGAGCTGATCGTACTTTTGAAGGAGACATCCATCAGTGGTTATATCGGACTTATGGATCTGACCCGTGGCGGAGACATTATCCGAAGCCAGACCTACAGTGCACTGTTCCCGCTGCTGGTAGTAGCTGCGATCTATCTTGTGATCGTTTGCTTCCTTACCTATCTGGTAGGAAGACTTGAAAGGAGGCTGAGAACCAATGAGCGTAAGTAATGAAGTGCTTCTGGATGTACAGGGACTTGAAAAGGCCTATGGCGGCAATCAGGTTCTCAACGGGATCACCACACAGATCCGCAGAGGTGAAGTAGTAGCCATTATCGGACCATCCGGCTGTGGTAAATCTACATTCCTCCGTTCCCTGAATCTCCTTGAGGAGCCGACCGGGGGAAAAATCCTCTTTGAGGGAACCGACATCACAGATTCCAAGGTGGATATCAACCGTCATCGTCAGAAGATCGGAATGGTATTCCAGCAGTTTAATCTTTTTCCACATAAGACAGTAAAAGAGAACATTATGCTCGCACCTGTGACTCTGAATCTTATGAGTAAGGAAGAGGCTGAAAAAACGGCACTGGAGCTTCTGGAGCGAGTAGGTCTTCCGGATAAGGCAGATTCCTATCCGGACATGCTTTCCGGCGGTCAGAAGCAGCGTATCGCCATTGCAAGATCTCTTGCCATGAACCCGGACGTGATGCTGTTTGATGAGCCTACATCTGCTCTTGATCCGGAGATGGTAGGAGAGGTCCTGGAACTGATGCAGGAGCTTGCAAGATCCGGCATGACCATGGTTGTGGTAACTCATGAGATGGGCTTTGCCCGCGAGGTGGCAACCAGAGTCCTCTTCATTGATGAAGGAAAGATCCAGGAAGAAAATTCTCCTAAGGAATTCTTTGCAAATCCAAAGAATAAGAGACTTCGAGAGTTTCTTTCAAAGACATTATAAATATAAGAATATTAAAAACGGATGCTTTATCCTCCTGTGGAAATGCTGCAGGAGATAAAGCATCCGTTTTTTATAGTTACAGAATAGTGACGTAGTTATTTCACCGGCTGGTTCAGATCACTGTAGGTTACATCCTCAAAGGGGAGAGAGATGCGTTCTCTTCTGGCAGAGGAAAGGTAGATGCCCTTTACCATTTCAAGGGTTTTTCTGCCTTCCAGTCCGTCGATGGCAACAGGAAGATCCTCACGGACAGAACGGTAGAAGTCACGGATCTGCAGGTGATGGCTGCTTCCCCAGTAATCAGGGCCCACATTTGTGGTCTCATAAGTGTTTCGGATCTCGGCATAGGTGCCGTCCAGCTCGTAATAGCCCATGTCCTGCTTAAGACCCAGGCGTCCTTTTTCTCCGATCAGTTCAATATTGATCGGGGAATCGGCTCCGTAAATGTTGCAGGCATAGAGATTGTAAAGACAGCCGTTTTTAAACATGATAGCAGCGTCTGCGGCATCCTCCACTTTTACAAAATGATGAACATAATTATGAACACTTCCGTCGATCCATTCCACATCGGAATCCAGCATATATCGAACACGATCAATGCTGTGGATCGCCTGGTCGATGAGAACACCGCCGCCCTCTTTGTCCCATGTTCCCTTCCAGTCACTTCCGCTGTAATAGTCGAGCGGACGGTTCCAGGTCAGATAGGAACGTGCGGTAAGGATTTTTCCGAAATCACCCCGCTGGATCATTTCGCGGAGCTTTTCTACACTTTTTGTGTAACGGGTCTGGAAGATAACGCCCAGCTTTACATGAGTTTCTTCGGCGGTACGGATCATTCTGTCTGCATCCTGAAGACAGGTGGCAATGGGCTTTTCGGTAAGGACGTTAATGCCGGCTTTCATGGCTTTGATGGCCATGACCGGGTGCAGGAAATGCGGCAGACAGAGATGTACCACATCAATATCCTTATCCAGGATCTCATCAAAGTCCGTAGTCCAGGAACAGTTAAATTCCTCTGCAAAGGCTTTGGCAAGAGCTGGATCTTTGTCAACGGCATATGCTAATTCTACTTCATCGCTGAGACGATGGAATGCATCCGCATAAGAGACGGAAATACGGCCGCAGCCTACAATAGCAGCTTTCAGTTTTTTCATGGCTTCCTCCTTATATCATCCGATAAAAAAATTCGTCGGATCCTGATTTGTAAAAGAATAGTGGATATCAAAAAAGTATTTCATGGCTCCGTTCAGGAACGAATCACTCTGGAGCTGGGAGTAACGGACAGTCACGTTATCTACCATCCTGCGGAACCCGGTTTTTTTCAGGTCTTCCCGTACTTCATTGAGAAAATATTCGCCAAGATCCGGAATCTTTCCGCCAAGAACGATCAGAGATGGATTTACGGTACTGATCAGATTACTCAGGGCGATGGACAGCTCCCATGCCATCTCCTTTACCATAGCAAGAGCGGTTGGATCGCGGAAGGTGGCAGCCTTTCCCAGATCTGAGAAGGTGATTTCTGAAAGTGCGCTTAAGGATGGAATCTGTCCGAATTCCGGGATCCTGTTTTTCAGAGCCTGCTCCGAGATCATAACTTCCAGACATCCGTGATTTCCGCAGATACATTCCGGACCGTGAGGATCGATGGAATAATGGCCGAACTGGGTAGAGGAACCACTGGCAGTTCCAAGCATGCTTCCTTCTGTGAAAAGGGTGGCACCGATGCCGCGGCCGAAATTGAGAAAAGCAAAATTTTTCTCTTTTATATTGCCATAGACCTTTTCCGCGTAGGAATAGCAGGCGGTATCATTGAGAAGATCAACCGGGTATCCCGGGAATGCAGTCTTCAGAGATTTAATGATCTGAGTGCTTTCCATGGAAGGCAGATTCAGGGTCGTGGAATATACTTCATTGCTGGAGGCGTCGATCATGGCGGACATTACTATGCAGATGCCAAGGATACGGTCAGGAGCACAGTGTTCCAGAATGGATTCCTGGAAACAGGAGCCGGAGCATGCGACATGATTTTCGTCTTCGGAAAGCTTCCGTGATTCATGAAAGACGGAAGTACCGGCAATGTCCACAAGATAAGCTTCGACAGCATTTTCATGCCAGTTCATGACAACAACGTAGTAGCTGTTCATCCGGACCTGAAGGCAGTTCGGCTTACGTCCGATGCTGTCGGATTCTCCGATACCGTTGTCCACAATGAATCCCCGTTCGATCAGTTCATCTACAAGAGTAGATACGGTTGTTTTGCTGAGCTTCGTTTGCTTGGCAAGGTGTGCTCTGGATATTCCGGGACTGGAATAGATGGAAGTATAGAGCCGTTTCATATTCGTGTTCTTAATAACCTGCTGATTAACAAGTTTCATAGTTTCTTTTCATCTCCAATCCTTTAAAAATAAACGGTACCGAAAAATGGTAAAGTCTCCGTACTAAATATATCCTATCATAGATGCAGAAAATAATCAATATGTGGCTGTACAAAGAAAATATTGACTATTTATAGAAGGAAAAATATAAAAATACGACAATTCTAAAATGAAGAGCAATATAATACAGGCATTTTTTCGGAAGACTGGTAAAAAAACGGAGATAAATAGTACAGTGATAGAAATAATTGATTACAAATGTGCAAAATGCACAAAAAATACTCGAGATATTGTTTATTATAGAAGAAATGCACATTGAAAGACGAAAAAACGGGAAAGAATGTTGACAGATACGGCAAAGAATGCTATCCTAAATCCAAGCTAAGAACAGCAAAAAAGAGAGTTTGTAACAAGAAACACAGATGTTTTTGCAAAAAACTTTTATTTTTTGAAATATTAGTTAGGCCACTGGACAAATAAAGAGAGGTAGAGAGATGAGAATAGGCGTGATTGGATGCGGCGGAATGGGAACGACTCATTACTTATCCCTGAAAGTCTTATCAGAAAAAGAGGATGATGTTGAGGTAGTTGCCCTGTCTGACTGCAGAAAAGAATTTCTGGACAAAGCGGCATCATATTTTCCGGAAGCTGCCACATATGAATACGGAATGGAACTGATCGAAAAGGAGCAGCTGGATATTGTACATATCTGTCTTCCAAGCTATCTGCATGCAGAACATGCAGTGAAGGCACTGGAAAAAGGGATGAATGTACTGGTGGAAAAACCGGTATGTCTGACCGAAGAGGATTGCCAGATGCTTCTTGAAGCAGAAAAAAGATCCGGGAAGAAGGTTATGGTAGGACAGGTAGTACGTTCCTTTGAGGAATATAAATATCTGAAGGAAGCTTACGACACAGAAAAATTCGGAAAGCTGAAATCCATTACTATGGAGCGTATCAGCGGAGATGTGAAATGGGGATTTGAGGATTGGTTCCATAATGAAGAAAAGAGTGGTTCCGTTGTGCTGGATCTTCACGTGCATGATCTTGATTTTCTGCGTTATATGCTGGGTGAGCCGGACAGCTTCCAGGTAAAAGCCAGCAGATTTGAAAGTGGCATGATCAATCATATCATCACGGAGTATGAATTCGGAGATGTTTTTGCTACAGCAGAGGGTATTTGGGATGAGTCATCGGCAATGAAGTTCCATGCAGCGTTCCGTGCACATTTTGAGGATGCTACGATAGAATTTAACGGTGCTCAGTCACCGAGCCTGACAGTATATAAGAAAGACGGAACTGTGGAGACGCCAGAGCTCAAAGCTGAATATGAAGGCGAGAGTGATGTGGCGGGAATCAATGTCTCCAATCTGGGACCATATTATACAGAGATCAAATATTTCCAGGAATGCGTCAGAGAAGATAAACCTGTAGAGGTTGCTCCTTTGATCGAAGGAGTAAGATCCGTACAGCTTGGGATTAAAGAGTGGAATGCGGCAAAAGAGTATGTAAACACACACGAAAACAAATAATGAAATTTTCACTGAAAGGCAGTGAGAAAAATAAAAAAAGCTATTCAAAAGGAGGATATGCAAATGAAAAAAAGAGTGATTTCTATTCTGTTATCAGCAGCAATGATCTCATCAATGGTAGTTGCAGGAGGGGTAACTGCACATGCTGAAGAAAATGTAACACTGAATGTATTTGATGCACATGCTTATGGTCTGGAAGAATATGACGAGATGGTAAAAGCCTTCGAGAAATCACATCCGGGTGTGACTGTTGATGTACAGCATGCAGCCAACGATTACGACACACTGCTTCAGTCCAGAGTAAACTCCGGTGATACACCAGACGTATTTGATGCTGAGGCCGGAACAAAAGCGAAAATGTACTATGATTATGCTTACGACTGGAGCAATGATACAGAAGTTCTGGACAAGTTCAATGAGGACGCTGTAAACCTTGGAAAAGATGACGAGGGAAATGTAAAATCTCTTCCATGGACCTATGAGAACATGGGCCTGATCTACAACAAGGACTGCTTTGAGAAAGCTGGTATCGACAAGCTTCCGACAAACATGGATGAGCTGGAAGAGGCATGCAAGAAGCTGAAGGATGCAGGCATCACTCCGTTTGCACTTGCTGCAAAGGAAACATGGGTATTAGGACAGGTTGCAACACATTTCATGATCGACAAAGACAAAACAGCTGCTGAGACAGTAGATGCGATCAAATCCGGTGAGACAGCATTTGCAGATATGCCTAACTGGGAGAACCTTTACAAGTTCCTTGATCTTGCTGTAGAGTATGGTCCGGACAAGCCGCTTGAGGTTGACTGGGAGACATCAGAGAATATGCTTGCAAACGGCGATGCAGCTATGATCCATATGGGTGACTGGTGCCAGTCTACACTGGATTCCTTTAATCCGGATGCAAATCTTGCATTTCTTCCATTCCCGGTAGGCGCCGGTGAAGATGATGCAACTGTATTATCCTCCTGTAACTGGACTTATATTGTAAATAAAGATTCCAAGAATCTGGATCTTGCAAAAGAGTATTGTGAGTTTATCCTTACATCCGAAGAAGGCCAGAAATGGATGGCAGAAGGTGTAGGAGCTGTTCCTGGTGCAAAGTCTGATATGGAAGTGACCGGCGCTCTTGCAAATGATGCCAAGACCTATATCGACGCTGGAAAGACAAACGGCTGGATCCACACGATTGCTCCTGGCAGCTACGCAGATGAGTGTGGTCCGTATCTCCAGTCTTACATGCTTGGAGACATGAGCGCAGATGAAGTAACACAGCTCTTCCAGGATTTCTGGACATCAGCAGAGTAACAAGGAACTCCAGGAGCCGAAGAGAAACAGATTTGTTGATTTTGGGCTGACGGAATGTAACTGACAAAAGAGGGAGACAGGCAGCAGCTTTGCCTGTTTCCCAAATATAAACCAAAGAAAAAATGAATTTCTGGAGGGGATAGGATTGAAAAACAAAAAAACAAAGGATCTGGCAATTTTTGCATTGTTTGTCTTTCCGGCAGTCGTTTTTGTACTGTTTGCCACAGATATTCCATTTGTAATGAATCTGTACTATTCGGTATTTAATTGGAATGGAATCGGCAAGAACATGGAATTTGTAGGACTTGCCAACTATGTGAAGATCTTTACTGCTGACCCGCTTTTCTGGAAAGGTGTCAGATTTACTCTTAAATTTGCAGTATTTTATGTTGTTATCGTAAACATTGTTTCTCTCACAGTCGCTGTCGTAATGGCACGTGAGAACAAAGTGAACAGTCTTGGTCGTGCTTTTTATTATATTCCTTATATCATCAGTCTGACAGCGATCAGTCTGATCTGGAAATTTATCCTGGGACCTGGCTTTGAGGCTCTTTACAGTGTTACAGGATGGGAATTCTTTAACTGGAGCTGGCTTGGAACACCGAAGCTTGCTTTTTATGTAGTTGTTGTCATGGCAGTATGGCAGAATCTTGGTTTTTACATGGTCAATTATATCGCAGGAATCATTGCAGTTCCGGGAGAGCTTCTGGAAGCGGCAAGAATCGACGGAGCAACCTCTTTCCAGGTATTCCGCAAGATCACAATTCCGATGATCATGCCTGCGATCTCGATCTGTATGCTGACATCAATGACATTTGCGTTTAAGTTATTCGATATTATCATGGTATTTACAAAGGGCGGACCTGCGAATTCAACTGTTTCCGTTGCGTATAATATTTATAAGGAAGCTTTTGTTAACAGCAAATATGGTCTTGCTACTGCCAAATCTCTTGTATTTGTAGTATTTGTTCTGATCATTACAGCAATTCAGATGAAGATTACCAAGAGTAAGGAGGTTGAGGCATAATGAAGAAGAAACCAAAGAACCTGCGGCAGGTGAATGCACTGACGATCATTATTTTTGTATGTGCGATCTTCTGGCTGATGCCGCTGGTATTGATCTTTATAAACTCATTTAAACCCTATAATGATATGCTGCAGGACTTTCTGGCTCTGCCCAAGTCATGGAGCCTGAAGATGTATATGGAGACCTGGACGAAATTCGGTTTCCCGTCTCTGATCTTTAATACATTGCTTTATACATTCTGCACTGTCATCCTGGTAGTGCTTATGGCGCCGATGGCAGCCTATAAGCTCGCAAGAACAAAAAGCAGACTTAGCAAAATATGCTTTGTTCTGATCATCATGCCGATGATGGTTCCGTTCCAGTCTTACATGATCACCTTGACAAGACTGGTTTCCAACGTGAAACTGACTGGAACAAGAACCGGATATATTCTGGTAAGTGTGGGCTTATGTATGCCTCTGGCAGTATACATGATCCATGGATTTGTAAAAAATGTTCCTATCGATCTGGAAGAGTGTGCATGTATTGACGGCGCAGGTAAGATCCGCACCTATTTCAGCATTGTACTTCCGCTTCTGAAACCGATCCTCACGACGGTCGTTGTTTTGGATGCACTGGCAACCTGGAATGATATCATCACCAACCAGCTGATCGTTGGCGGAAACACAGTGGCAATGAATATCCAGAATGCACTGTACATGCAGTTTTCCGCACAGACAGCAGACTGGGAGCATGCACTTCCCGGAATCGTAATGTCCATGATACCGAGTCTTATCTTCTTTGTTGTGATGCAGAAGCATATTGTAGGTGGTATTACTGCCGGTGCGGTAAAAGGCTGATCTTGGTGGTATAAGTAGTATAATATGAGATAATACTGGAAGGAGAACAGAACCTATGAAAGTTGGAGTTTTGATCGAATTTACAAGCAATACAGATATTGATGCAAAATTTGCGGAGCTGAAGGAAATGGGTGTGGATAGCTGCCAGCTGGTATGTTGGGATCGTCCAACACTTCAGGACGATGCTATGGCAGAGGCTATTAATAAAGGTCTGGAGAAATACGGGATCCACGCAACCGCATTCTGGTGCGGATGGGAAGGCCGCAGAGTATGGGATTTCTATGAAGGACAGCTGACACTTGGCCTGATTCCGTCTGATTACAGAGTTGAGAGACTGAAGATGCTTATGGAAGGTTCTGACTTTGCGAAAAAGATCCATGTGACAGACCTGGCAACACACGTTGGCTATATGCCGGAAAATCCATACGACCCGAAATACGAGGAAGTATTGGTTGCATGTAAGGCTATTGTGGAAAAATGTAAGGAAAATGGTCAGAACTTCCTGTTTGAAACAGGACAGGAGACTCCTGTAACATTAAAGCGTGCGATCCAGGATATTGAGAAAGCTGTCGGAAAAGGAAATGTGGGAATTAACCTTGATCCTGCAAACCTGATCATGTACGGAAAGGCAAATCCGGTAGATGCTCTGGAGGTTTTCGGTGAGTATGTCATGGGAATTCACGGAAAAGATGGAAAATATCCAACAGATGGACATCATCTGGGTGATGAGGTTCCCCTTGGCCAGGGTAAAGTAAATTATTCTGCATTTATTGCAAAGCTGAAAGAGATCGGTTATCAGGGAGATATTACCATTGAGCGTGAGATCTCCGGTGAGGAACAGAAAAAAGATATCCGTATGGCCAAGGAGCTTCTGGATAAACTGATCGCAGAATAAGAGCTGAGGAAAAAACTATGATTATTTACGCAGGAAAAGATTATCAGGATGTAAGCAGAAAAGCAGCCAATATCATGTCTGCACAGATTATCATGAAACCGGATGCAGTTCTTGGACTGGCTACCGGTTCCACGCCTGTGGGCATGTATGCACAACTGGTAGAATGGTACAAAAAAGGGGATCTGGATTTTTCCAGGGTGACAAGTGTGAATCTGGATGAGTACAAGGGACTTTCCGGCGACAATGACCAGAGCTACCGCTATTTTATGGATCATAATCTCTTTGACCATGTAAATATTGACAAAGCACGGACCTTTGTGCCTGACGGACTGGAAGAGGATAGCGATAAGGCATGTGCACAGTATAACGAAATCATCCGGCAAACCGGAGGTGTGGATATGCAGCTGCTTGGTATCGGCGGGAACGGACACATCGGCTTCAATGAACCAGGAGATGCCTTTGAAAAAGAAACCCATTGTGTGGATCTGACAGAAAGTACCATCAGGGCCAATTCAAGGTTTTTTGAAAGCATGGATGAGGTCCCGAAACAGGCCTACACTATGGGAATCGGGAATATCATGGCTGCAAAAAAGATCCTTCTTGTGGCAACGGGAACATCCAAGGCAGAAGCCCTGTATAATTCCCTGTACGGACCGATCACACCGAAGGTTCCGGCATCTATCCTGCAGCTTCACCCGGATCTCACGGTTGTGGCAGATGAAGATGCACTGAGTATGATCCGCGAAAAAATAAAATAAAAATCCGGAATACAACTGCCGGATCAAAAAAGGATGGCTTCCGATTCCTACCTGTGCAGGAACGGAAGCCATCCTTTTTCTTTCCGCTGCTCAGTGGATTTCTTCACCGGCAGTTTTTTGTGCGGCTTTTATTTCGTTGTAACAGTATTTGATGATAGATTTTCTGGTTATGATTCCGATGAAGGAGCCCTGGTCATCTACCACCGGTACGAAGTTCTGATTAATGGCGCGATCCAGGAGATCTTCCATATTGGAATCTGCATGGACCGGTTTGTAGGTGGCACGGCGTGGAATCGCCATGATTGGGATTCCCTCTGTTTCCTTGATGTCGTGGATATCTGCACGGCGCATGCCCCAGAGGAGATCTCCCTCTGAGATGGTGCCGAGATATTTGCCGTCCATGGTGAGGATAGGAATGCAGGAGTACTTGCGGTGCTCCATTTTTTCGAGGGTCTGGCGAAGAGTTTCATCCTCAAAGATGTAGGCTACTTCGCTTTTGGGAATCAGAAAAAACAGAATGTTCACGTTATTACCTCATTTCCGCGAAAATTATAAATAAATCTGTAGGCTGTTTTAGAGAAGCTGAAGTCCGTGTGTCTCTGCAGCATCTGTGATCTCCTTCGGCCAGAGAGAGACATGTACTTCTCCGATGTGTGCTTTACGAAGGAAGAACATACAGATCCTGGACTGTCCGATACCACCACCGATGGTGTACGGAAGCTCTTTGTTCAGGATTGCTTTCTGGAATGGAAGCTCTCTTCGGTCATCACAGCCTGCTTCGGTAAGCTGACGGTCAAGTGCGTCCTCGTCAACACGGATTCCCATTGAGGAAAGCTCAAGGGCAATGTCAAGTACCGGATAGTATACGAGGATATCACCGTTCAGTTCCCAGTCATCATAGTCCGGGGCACGTCCGTCGTGGCGCTCGCCGTTGGTGAGGGTTTTGCCGACTTTCATAAGGAAGACAGCGCCCTTTTCACGGGTGATCCGATATTCACGTTCCTTCGGTGTACAGTCCGGATACATGTCAAGAAGCTCCTGAGTTGTGATAAAGAAGATATCCTTCGGAAGGATCTCCTCGATGTAGTCATACTGTACAGCCATGTATTTCTCAGTTTTACGAAGGACACTGTAAATGGTGCGTACGGTTTCCTTGAGAGTCTCCATGGAACGTTCTTCTTTGGAGATGATCTTTTCCCAGTCCCACTGGTCTACGTAAACAGAGTGGATATTGTCCAGATCTTCATCCCGGCGGATGGCTACCATATCTGTGTAAAGACCTTCTCCGTGAGAAAATCCGTATTTTTTCAGTGCGTAGCGTTTCCATTTGGCAAGGGAGTGTACGATTTCGGCGTTGCTTCCTTCGATAGCCTTGATATCAAAGCTTACCGGGCGCTCTACACCATTAAGGTTGTCATTAAGGCCGGATTCCGGTGCTACAAATGTTGGAGCGGATACTCGAAGAAGGTTCAGCTTCTGTGAGAGTGTCTGCTGGAAGAAATCTTTTACTGTTTTGATCGCAATCTGTGTGTCATGGAGGTTCAGGTCTGCATGATAGGTTGCGGGGATTGTGATTGTATTCATTATCGGCTCCTCCTGATGATTTTTAGGCTTATTGCTCTGTGGGGTATTATAGCAGAAAATGGGTGGAGTGGCAATATAATGAGAGGGGAAGTCTTTTGGGGTATCGTAGAAAAATGCTGGGTATTAAATGCCTGGTGTGATATACTGAAAAAAGAATGCTTATGTTTACGACGGAAATATAAATATCCGTTTTGACGGATAGAATGGAGGGAGCTTATGGCAGGTCAAAGGTGTCAGGTTTGTGGGGGTAAGGTTGTAAATGGCAGGTGTTCATTATGTGGGATGCCTTACAGAAATGATGAGGTGTTATATCATTTGAATGAGCCCCGGGAGATACATTATAAACATGCTTCCGCCAAAGTGCGGGATATGATGCGGCAGTATGGACAGGATGCTGATCAAACAACACAACATAACGGAAACGTAAACCGGAATACGAACGCAAACCGGAATACAAACATAAATCGGAATACGAATGCAAGCCGCAATACCGATTTGAATCGGAATCTAACCAGAAGCCGGAATACAGGTGCAGCAGCCGGACGTAAGACTGCAGCGGCAGTTAATACCAGGAATAAAACAACGGTGGGCAGAAATCGTGCAGAAGTTTTAGAACAGGGAAAAAAACAGCAAAAAAAAGATCAGAAAAGCAGCGGGGCAGGCTGGATCATATGGTTTATAGTGACACTGGCCATTCTGCTTCCAAAATTATGGGATTTTCTTGCAGACTGGATCGGAACAAATTTGTGAGAATATTTCTGCAGTGAGATCAGGCAGTGCTAAGTGTCTGTATTTTCGTGTATACAGAAATATCCCTTTTCTTTTCTCCTCAGCTGTGTTATACTCATGCCTAGCACAACATATAGATGAAGAACAATATATAGAAGATATAGGTACTATATATAGTATTTTGCATAGCGACTTATATATAGCACAGGGAGGGATGAGCAATGTTATATGTGATCAAGAAAGACGGGACAAGAGAGGAGTTTAATCCGCAGAAGATCGTGGCTGCCGTGAACAAATCCGCAGAGCGTATTCTTTATACTTTTTCAGACGAGGAGAAGGATTTTATCTGCCGTTTTGCCCAGGAGCATGCGGATTCCCTTGGAAAGAATGAGATTGAGATCCAGGAGATGCACAATATCGTGGAGGGGGCTCTGGAGCGTGTGAATCCGGCAGTTGCCAAGAGCTACCGTGATTATCGGAATTACAAGCTGGATTTTATCCATATGATGGATGATGTCTATACCAAGAGTCAGGCGATCCGTTATATCGGTGATAAAAGTAATGCCAATACAGACAGCGCCCTTGTTGCCACGAAACGAAGCCTGATCTTTAATGAGCTGAACAAGGAACTCTATCGGAAGTTTTTTATGAACCGTAATGAGCTTCAGGCATGTAAGGACGGCTACATTTATATTCATGACCAGTCTGCACGTCTGGATACCATGAATTGCTGTCTGTTCGATGTGGCAGCTGTTTTAAGTGGCGGTTTTGAGATGGGTAATGTCTGGTATAACGAGCCGAAGACTCTGGATACAGCCTTTGATGTTATGGGGGATATCATTCTCAGTACAGCAGCACAGCAGTATGGTGGCTTTACAGTGCCGGAGGTTGATAAGATCCTGGCACCGTATGCAAAGAAGAGCTATGATAAATATATTTCCGAATTTATGAAATACTCGGACGAGAGCTGGAGTGGCCGTGAGGAGAGAGCTATTGAGTATGCTCTTGATAAGGTCCGCAGGGATTATGATCAGGGCTGGCAGGGAATTGAGTACAAGCTGAATACCGTCGGTTCTTCCAGAGGTGATTATCCGTTTGTTACGGTGACACTTGGTCTCGGAACCGAGCAGTTTGAGAAGATGTGTACGATTTCCCTTCTTGAGGTCCATCAGGGAGGACAGGGTAAGGCCGGACACAAGAAACCGGTACTTTTCCCGAAGATCGTATTCCTTTATGACAAAGAGATCCATGGTCCAGGAAAGTGCTGTGAGGATATTTTTGAGGCTGGTGTGGAGTGTTCCTCCAAAACCATGTATCCGGACTGGCTGTCTATGTCCGGCGCAGGCTATATTTCCAGTATGTACAGGAAATACAAGAAGGTCATCAGCCCGATGGGATGCCGTGCTTTCTTAAGTCCGTGGTATGAGCGTGGCGGTATGGAGCCGGCGGATGAGAATGATACGCCTGTTTTTGTGGGACGTTTTAACATTGGTGCGGTAAGCCTTCATCTTCCGATGATCCTTGCAAAAGCCAGAGCGGAGAGCAGAGATTTTTATGAGGTTCTGGATTTCTATCTGGAAATGATCCGTAACCTGCATATTCGCACTTACGAATATCTGGGACAGATGCGTGCATCCACCAACCCGCTTGCATATTGTGAAGGCGGTTTCTACGGCGGACATCTGAAACCGAATGAAAAGATTGGCAAGATCCTGAAGCCTATGACAGCTTCCTTCGGTATCACAGCGTTAAATGAGCTTCAGGAACTTTACAATGGCAAATCCATTGCCGAGGATGGGGCGTTTGCTCTGGAGGTCTTGAAATATATCAATGACAAGGTAAATCAGTACAAGAAGGAAGATGGTTATCTTTATGCGATCTACGGAACACCGGCAGAGAGTCTTTGTGGCCTGCAGGTAGAGCAGTTCCGTAAGATGTATGGAATCATTGAGGGCGTTTCTGACAGACCATATGTGAGCAACAGCTTCCACTGCCATGTAACAGAGGATGTGACTCCGATCGAGAAACAGGATCTGGAGGGACGTTTCTGGGAGCTCTGCAATGGCGGTAAGATTCAGTATGTACGTTATCCGATCGGCTACAATAAGGAAGCTATCCGTACACTGATCCGCAGAGCCATGGATCTGGGATATTATGAGGGAGTGAACCTTTCTCTTGCATACTGTGACGATTGTGGTCATGAGGAACTGGAGATGGATGTATGCCCTGTCTGCGGTTCCAGAAACCTGACCAAGATCGACCGTATGAACGGATATCTTTCCTACAGCCGTGTCCATGGAGATACCCGCCTGAATGAGGCGAAGATGGCTGAGATCGCTGAGCGAAAATCTATGTAAATGCTAGCTGTCCGATCAACTGTGGAACAGTGATCGGACAGCCAGACAATATAAAAATATCCCGCAGAGCTGCCGGTAAGACCAGCAGCCGTCTGCGGGATATTTTTATGTAAAGTGAAGTTTTATAGTTCACTTTGTATTCTGAGTCCGTAAAATGATCATTTAATGATAGTTCCGGTCTTCTCACGGTAGCCGTCTTTTGCATGGGCCATGTCTGTGATGATGGTACGGCGTCCGGTTCCCTTCTCCACGAAGGAAACACCTGCTTCGATCTTAGGAAGCATGGAGCCTGCCGCAAACTGTTTGCCGGCAATATATTTCTTGGCATCTTCTGTGGAAATAGTATCCAGATAAGATTCGTGATCCGTATTATGGTCAAGGCTTACTTTCTCGACGCTTGTAAGGATCATCAGAGTGTCAGCGTTCAGTTCTTCTGCAAGAAGTCCTGCTGCCAGGTCTTTCTCGATGATGGCGCTGGCACCATTCAGCTGAGTTCCCTGCTCAAGAACCGGGATTCCGCCGCCGCCTGCGGCAATGACGATCTGCTCTGCTGCAGAGAGGACCTTTACGGTTTCAATCTCTACGATCTTCTGTGGCTTCGGTGCTGCAAGGATACGTCTGTACTGGCCCTCGCCCACCTTTGTGACAAAGTTTCCTTTTTCTTCTTCAGCCTCGGCCTCTTCTGCGTTAAGAACACGTCCAATGATCTTCTCCGGCTCTGCAAATGCTTCATCGTATGGATCGATGACAACCTGTGTCAGAACTGTACTGACCGGTTTGTAGATCCCTCTGGAGATAAGCTCAGCACGGATGGCGTTCTGAAGGTCATAGCCGATATAACCCTGGCTCATGGCGGAACATACGGACATTGGTGCAAATGTATAATCAGGATGTGCCTTACCGAATTCATTCATTGCGGTGTGGATCATCCCTACCTGCGGACCGTTGCTGTGGGAGATCACTACGCGGGTTCCTTCCTCTACCAGATCTGCGATTACCTTCGCTGCGAGTTTTGTAGCTGTTTTTTGCTCTGGAAGTGTGGTGCCAAGTGCCCGGTGGCCTAATGCAACTACTACGGTTTTTTCGCTCATAGGAAATACCTCGTTTCTCTTAAAAATTGGAATGAAATCAGTTACTGTATTCAGTAACGAGTACATCGAAAACGATGCACGAGTATTATATTTTATTATAAAAGACCTATGTGGGAAATGCAATAGAAAATCGAGTGTTTTCCGAGACAGGAAAAACCGCCTGATCCAGTCAGACGGTTTGATTCCTACTATTTTTTGAGGGGGGGAGATAGAGAGTGGTTTTTCATCTATCCAACACCTATTATATAGAGAAAATATGTTTAAAATATGTCGTTAATCTAAAAGAAATGGAAAATTTATAAAGAAAGTTTAAACAAACTTTATAATTTTTATATCCGGTTGCGCATGGTCTGAAAATGTGATACATTGAAAAAGTCTTGATCCTGCATTCTGCGGGATCTGTTCACGCATCGTTTCGATGCAGAAATCCATTTTATTTTATCGAAAAAAACATTGATCATGCACCATTTGCCGGGGAGGGATGCCTTTGTCTGTGGAAAAGTAAGTTTCTGTAAAAAAAACATGTGTATAAGAAATGCCAGATCAGGCAGAAATGAGGAAGAGCCATGAAAAACAGAATATGGAAACAGATGAAGAAAGCCGGAATTGTGACAGTGCTGGCAGGAGCCATGCTGGGAGGAACAATAGAACCGGAGCTGACTCTGGGAGCAGATTTTTTGCCGGGACAGGCACCGTTTATCGATCAGAGTGTGTTCTGGAAAGACATAGAATCCGGACAGGCGGAGCTTGGAATCCGGATTCGCGGCCTGAATGAATGGCTGTCCGGGAGAAGGTTTTCGGAGGATAAGGAGAAAAATGAGAAGTGGGACGATGAACTTCAGAAGATTGAAGATCCATCGGTGGAGCAGGAAGAAGAGATAGAACCGGAGCTGCCGGAGGATGACTTGCAGCAGGAAGAAGAGCCGGAGCAGGAGCTGCCAGAGGATGATTGGCAGCAGGAAAAGGAGCCAGAGCAGGAGCTGCCGGAGGATGACTTGCAGCAGGAAGAAGAGCCAGAACAGGAGCTACCAGAGGATGAGGATGACTTGCAGCAGGAAGAGAAGGCAGAACAGGAATTGCCGGTGGATAAGGTTGTGGAAGGAATCGGAATAGAAATGGAGGAAGGATATGAGCACGTGGAGCAGCTGGCATCCGGGGAAACAGTACAGCCGGAGGATGAAGAGCAGGAGAAAACGGGTCCGCTCACACCGGAAGGAACGTCGCCCGGAGGGGAAAATGTAGGGAATGAAGAGGAAGGTGAGTCTGAGGAGACGCAAAAGCTGACGCTGGTCACGTATATTTCGGAGTATTTTGTTCTGGAAACGGATTCTGTCCCGAAAAATATGGCTGCACAGCAGATTTCTGTAAGGAGTCAGAGCGGTGAAGCGACAGAGATCACAAAGCTGGAAAGCGTGCTGAACGTGGAGCAGAACGGGCAGGATGAGATCTTTTTCCGTATCCCGCTGATTCTGCGGCAGGAATACCGTTTTCCGGCAGAGAAAAGCAGTTATCCTGTGACTCAGGAGGAACCGCTCCAGAAGGACTGTACCGGTGCGGGAACCTTTCTCATGACAGAAGAAAACGGGGAAGAGCTGGTGATCGCAGAGGGGATCTCGCCTATGCTGGACGTGGAGGCTGCTGAGGCTGATATGGAATTGTCGGTAACTGCACAGAATGAAAAAATGAAAGCAGGGCAGACCATCCGTTATCAGGTGGAGATCGCTAATACCGGAAAGCTGGATCTTGCAGATATCCGTCTGACCAGTAGCCTTTCCTGCCCTAAGATCCGGCAGCTGTGGGAAGATGCAGAAGGCCTTCTGACAGAAGGAGCTGTGGCGGAATTTGCAGAATTAAAAGCCGGAGAGAGCAGGAGCTTTTATGTACAGGCGCCGCTTCTGGATGAACAGGAAAAAGATCTGGAGCACCAGGTGGAAGCAGAGGCCAGGGTGAAGGACAGAGCGGATGAGGTGATCCGGAAGAACGCCTCCACTATAAATGCTCTGGAGGCACTGAAGGCGGATCTTTCTGTAAAGAAAACTGCAGACAAAGAAACCGCTGCACCGGGTGAGACTGTGACCTATCAGATCTGTATCGTGAATACCGGTGAAAAAACGCTTCATTCGGTTGTGGGAACGGAGCGCTTTCAGGCAGCAGGGATCCATGCACAGTTTCTGGAGCAGGAAGGTGTAACGCTCAACAGCAGCTGTACAAAGGCAATGATCCAACAGATCCCGCCGGGAGAGGCAGTTTCTCTTCAGGCTGTGGTGAAGATCCCGGGAAAAACAGCGGATCAGAAGCTTTTTAACCAGGTGACGGTCACAAGCCAGGAAACCGGAGAGCGATTGATGGAGGCCTCCGCTTCTGTCATGGTAAAAGGAGAGGTGGCTATTACGCCGGAAGAAGGGCTGCCTTTGCAGGGAGATGACCAGGGTCCGGCTTCCGGTCAGATACAGATGGCAAGAACTGCGTCCACACATCCGAAGACCGGAGATGATACCAGGAGGGATTTGTGGACGCTTCTGGCAGTGACAGCTTTGGTGACTGTGCTGGGCGGCATCTGGCTCCGGAAAAAATATGCGGATATTTATGGAAAAAGCTGATGTTACTGAGAACGGAGTGAACAGTAACAAGCTGATATTTTACAAGGCGGCCGTACCTCAAAGAAACGTTGAAAACAGGGGGGAGGTGTGCTATTCTATATGGTATGTACAGAAAATAAGAACAGTATATTTCCCGCCTCCGGTGTGCTGCCCGTCAGACCGGAAAAAGGGAAGATGGAGGAGAAAAATGAATCTTTTATCCTTATTGGAACATCTTGAATACAAATGCCTTCAGGGAAGTACAGAGCAGGAGGTTTCTTCTGTTGTATATGATTCCCGCAAAGTAGAAGAAGGGAGCCTTTTTATCTGCATCAGAGGTGCGGTCGTGGATGGACATAAATTTATACCTGATGTTGTGGCAAAGGGTGCGAAGACACTCATCGTGGAAGAAGCGGTGGAGGCACCGGAGGATGTGACAGTGATCCAGGTAGAGGATACCCGTTACGCCATGGCCTTTATTTCAGCAGCATGGTTCGGACATCCGGCAGAAAAGCTCAAAACCATCGGTATCACCGGAACCAAAGGAAAAACAACTACAACCTATATGGTGAAATCGATCCTTGAGAATGCCGGATATAAGGTTGGTCTGATCGGAACCATCGAGGCTGTTATCGGGGAGAAGCATATCCCGGCAGCCAACACGACACCGGAATCCTATATGGTACAGAAATATTTTCATGATATGGTAGAAGCAGGCTGCGATGCGGTCGTTATGGAGGTTTCCTCACAGGGACTGATGCTTCACAGAACCCAGGGATTTGTGTTTGATTTTGGAATTTTCACAAATATTGAACCAGATCATATCGGACCGAATGAGCACAAGGACTTTGATGATTATTTGCACTGCAAATCCATGCTTCTCAAACAGTGTAAGGTTGGTATCGTAAATCGTGACGATGAACACTTTGACCGCATTATCGAAGGCCACACCTGTAAACTTGAAACCTATGGATTTTCCGAAAAAGCAGATCTCCGTGCAGAGGGCGCCAGACTCGTAGGAAGAAAGGGCTATCTGGGAATTTCCTATCATGTTAAGGGACTTATGGATTTTTCTGTGGAGATCGATATTCCAGGTAAGTTCAGCATTTACAATTCTCTGACTGCCATTGCCATCTGCCGCCATTTTAAGGTATCCGAGGAGAATATCATCAAAGCTCTGAAGGTGGCCAGGGTCAAAGGCCGTATTGAGATGATCAAGGTATCTGACGAATTTACACTGATGATCGATTACGCACATAATGCCATGGCGCTGGAGAGCCTTCTCGGAACACTGAAGGAATATGATCCGCACAGACTGGTATGCCTGTTTGGCTGTGGCGGAAACCGTTCCAAGCTGCGCCGTTATGAGATGGGTGAGGTTTCAGGAAAGATGGCAGATCTGACCATCATTACTTCAGATAATCCGCGAGATGAGGATCCACAGGCCATCATCGATGATATCAAGATCGGAATGGCAAAAACAGATGGAAAATATGTAGAGATCCCGGATCGTAAAGAGGCGATCGCCTACGCGATCCATCACGGTGAGCCGGGAGATATCATCGTCCTTGCCGGAAAGGGCCATGAGGATTATCAGGAGATCAAGGGTAAGAAATATCCCATGGATGAGCGTGTACTGATCCGGGAGATCCTGGAAGAAGATCAGAAAGCGTAAATGGATGATCTATGCAGATGTGATCATTGATATTTCTCATGAAAAGCTGGACCGGGATTTTCAGTATCGTGTACCTGAGGAGCTGGTGCAGGCAATAAAACCCGGAGTTGTGGTCACAGTGCCCTTCGGAAAGGGAAATACCCTTCGGAAAGGCTATGTGACCGGGATCTCCGGAACGGCAAAATATGATGCGTCAAAGCTCAAGGAGATCCGGGGAGTGTCCACAGACAGTGAGACAACAGAATCTCGGCTGATCGCACTTGCGGCCTGGATGAAGGAGACCTATGGCTCCACCATGATCCAGGCGCTGAAAACAGTTCTGCCTGTAAAAGACAAGGTCCGTGCAAAAGAGAAAAGGCTGATTTTTTTTACAGGAAAAAAGGAAGAGGGTCAGGCACTTCTTGGCAAGCTGGAAGGCAGCCGCTTTAAAGCACGTGAGCGGTTCCTTCGGGCAATCCTGGAGGCCGGGAGCCTGGATTATACCTATGCCTCCAAAGAGCTTGGAGCCGGCATTTCCGTTCTTGATTTTTTTGAAAAAAAAGGTCTGATAACTATTGAAAGTCAGGAAATGTATCGCATTCCCGAGGGGCTCGGCCTGGTGAAGGAGAACATGGAGCTGAGTCTGAACCAGGAACAGCTTTTGGCGGCAGAGCAGATCTTTCGGGAATGGCAGGAGCCGGACCCAAGGCCTGCACTTCTTTTCGGAGTGACCGGAAGCGGAAAGACCCAGGTTTATATGCGCCTGATCCAGAAGGTACTGGAGGAGGGAAAACAGGCGATCGTGCTGATCCCTGAGATCGCGCTTACTTATCAGACAGTCAGGCGCTTTTATGCCATGTTCGGAGATAAGGTTTCGGTTCTGAACTCCAGACTTTCCCAGGGAGAACGTTATGATCAGTTCAAAAGAGCAAAACGTGGTGAGATCCAGGTGATGGTAGGACCCAGATCCGCACTGTTCACACCGTTTTCAGATCTGGGACTGATCGTTATCGACGAAGAGCATGAACCCACCTACAAAAGTGAGAATACGCCAAGGTACCATGCACGTGAGACTGCCATTGAGAGGGCACGAATGGAACATGCCCGTGTGGTCATGGGATCAGCCACTCCGTCATTGGAAGCCTACAGTCATGCCTGTGACGGAGAATATCTTCTGGTAAAGTTAAACGCACGTTATGAGGAAAGGCCTCTTCCACAGGTATCAATCGTGGATCTTCGGGAAGAATTAAAGAAAGGAAACCGCTCGGTACTGAGTCTGGAGCTGAAGAGGGATCTGGAGCAGGTCCTTGAAAGAAGAGAACAGGCCATGCTGTTTCTGAACCGGAGAGGATATGCGGGCTTTGTTTCCTGCAGAGCCTGCGGTCACGTTATGAAATGTCCCCACTGTGATGTATCTCTAAGTGAACACAATGGCAATCGTCTGATCTGTCATTATTGCGGCTATGAGACTGTGAAACCGGAAATCTGTCCGTCTTGTGGTTCACCGCACATTGGTGGATTTAAGGCAGGAACCCAGCAGATCGAGAAGGTCATTGAAAAAGAATTCCCGAAAGCCAGGGTACTTCGAATGGATTTTGATACCACAAGGACCAAGGACAGCTATGAGAAGATCTTGGCTTCTTTTGCAAAGCATGAGGCAGATATTCTGGTGGGGACCCAGATGATCGTCAAGGGACATGATTTTCCGAATGTGACTCTGGTAGGAGTGATTGCAGCAGATCTTTCGCTGAATATGGATGACTATCACTGCGGGGAGCGTACATTCCAGCTTCTGACTCAGGCAGTTGGACGTTCCGGCAGAGGGAATCGGCCGGGGCAGGCGGTGATCCAGACATATCAGCCGGAGCATTACAGTATCCAGGCTGCGGCTATTCAGGATTATAAGAAATTTTATAAAGAAGAAATGGGGTATCGGATGCTTCTGGACTATCCGCCGGCAGCCCATATGATGACTGTTTTTGGCGCCTGCCAGGATGAAGAACTTCTGAAAAATGCCATGTATTATATAGAAGTTTTTATCCGTAGGGTAAGTCCGAAGGAAGAGCTTCACATGATCGGACCTGCAGCTGCATCGGTAGGTAAGGTAAAGGATGTTTATCGTCAGGTGATCCATCTGAAGCACAGGGATATCTGCTTTCTCACAGCAGTCAGAGAGAAGCTGGAGAAATATATAGAGATAAATTCCGGATTCCGGAAAATATACATTCAATTTGATATGAATTAAAGGAGAAGAAAAATGGCACTTAGAACAATCCGTGTACAGGGGGATTCTGTACTGACAAAAAAATCCCGGACAGTAGACAAAATGACACCGAGGATCGGGGAACTGATCACAGATATGCTGGATACCATGTATGATGCAATGGGTGTTGGCCTCGCTGCACCACAGGTAGGAATCCTGAAACGTATCGTTGTCATCGATGTAGGTGAGGGCCCGATCGTGCTGATCAATCCGGAGATCCTTGAGACAAGCGGCGAGCAGACCGGTGATGAGGGATGCCTGAGCGTTCCGGGAATGGCAGGACAGGTAACACGTCCGAACTATGTGAAGGTAAAAGCACTTGATATAAATATGAACGAACAGATCTACGAGGGAGAGGGCCTTCTGGCAAGAGCGTTCTGTCATGAGATTGACCATCTGGATGGAAAAATGTATACAGAACTTGTGGAGGGAGAACTTCACAAGGTAACTTATGATGAAGAAGACTAAAGGCGGGATACTATGAAGATTATTTATATGGGAACTCCGGACTTTGCGGTGGCGCCTCTTGCAGCACTGGCAGAGAACGGATATGAAGTGGAGGCTGTGATCACACAGCCGGACAAACCGAAGGGCAGAGGCAAAACTATGATGCCTACTCCTGTAAAAGAAGAAGCACTGAAACACGGGATCCCGGTACTGCAGCCGGTGAAGGTAAGAGATCCTGAATTTGTGGAAGAACTGAAAAATCTTGCACCGGACATCATCATTGTTGCGGCATTCGGGCAGATCATTCCAAAGAGCATCCTGGATATGCCGAGATTCGGATGTATCAATATCCATGCGTCTCTGCTTCCCAAATATCGTGGAGCTGCACCGATCCAGCAGGCGGTGATCGACGGTGAAAAAGAATCCGGCGTTACCATTATGCAGATGGGAACCGGTCTGGATACCGGTGATATGATTTCCAGGATCGTGGTTCCGCTTGCCAAAGATGAGACAGGTGGAAGCTTGTTTGATAAGCTCGCACAGGCGGGTGCAGAGCTTCTGGTACAGACTTTACCGTCCATTTTTGACGGAACTGCAACCCGCGAGAAACAGCCGGAGGAGAGTCCAACACCATATGCTGCCATGATCTCCAAAAAAATGGGGCTTCTGGATTTCAGCAAAAATGCGGAAGAACTGGAGCGTCTGGTAAGAGGCCTTGATCCATGGCCAAGCGCTTTTACCTTTATCAATGGAAAAACATTGAAGGTCTGGAAGAGCTCTGTTCTGGAAAAACAGGCACAGGAAGCACCGGGAACTGTGATAGCCGCTGACAAAGGAGGAATCCAGGTAGCATGCGGCCAGAAGGTACTCGTGCTCCATGAAGTGCAGCTGGAAGGCAAAAAACGCATGGAAGCGGATGCGTTCCTTCGGGGATATCAGTTGAAACCAGGAGACATGTTCAGAGATTCCAGGGAGTGATGAGTTATGTACGGATATGGTTATTACGGATGGGGAATGGACCCCACGATTCTTTTGCTCGTGATCGGAATGCTTCTTTCTCTTGCGGCATCCGCGAAGCTGCGCAGTACCTTTGCAGTCTATAAAAAGGTCCGGAGTCATTCAGGTATCACCGGTGCGGAAGCTGCACAGAGGATCCTGAGAGCGGCTGGGATCACAGACGTACAGGTGGTTCCGATCCGCGGAAGTCTTACAGATCACTATGATCCGAGAACGAAAACGGTTTCCCTTTCAGAAGATATTTATGGAAGAAATTCTCTGGCGGCTGTGGGGGTGGCAGCACATGAATGTGGCCATGCGATCCAGGATGCGATCAATTATGCACCACTGAATATCCGTTCAGCCATTGTACCTGCCGCAAATATTGGTTCCCAGCTTTCATGGCCGCTGTTTATCGCAGGACTGATCTTTTCCATTGATCCGCTGGTAACTCTGGGAATTGTTTTGTTTTCACTGGCAGTACTGTTTCAGCTGGTGACACTTCCGGTTGAGATCAATGCGTCTTCCAGAGCGCTTAAAATGCTGGAAAGTACAGGTATCTTAGGTGCAGATGAAAAAAAGGGTGCAAGAAAAGTACTTACAGCGGCAGCGCTTACCTATGTAGCAGCTCTGGCGGCATCTATTCTGCAGCTTCTGAGACTGATTATCCTTGCAGGAGGTAGAGATCGTGATTAGCAGCGGAGTAAATACCAGAGAACTGATCCTTGAGATCCTGTTACAGATCGAGGAGGAGGGTGAGCACAGCCATATTGCGATCCGGAATGCGCTTTCCAAATATCAGTTTCTTCCGAAACAGGAACGTAGCTTTATTACAAGAGTATGTGAGGGAACCCTGGAATACAGGATCTATATTGATTATGTCATCGATTCTTTTTCCAAGGTTTCTGTAAACAAGATGAAACCGCAGATCCGTGAGATACTGAGAAGTGCGGTATATCAGCTGAAATTTATGGACAGTGTTCCGGACAGTGCAGTATGCAATGAAGCGGTAAAGCTGGCACAGCGAAAAGGCTTTTATAATCTAAAGCCCTTTGTCAACGGGGTGCTCCGTACGATCGCAAGAGAGATCGGTGATCTGGAGCTTCCTTCCAGGGAAGAAAACGAAGTCCGTTATCTTTCTGTGAAATATTCCATGCCGGAATATCTGGTAGAAAAATGGAAAGCAGCCTACGGAGTGAAGACTACGGAGAAGATCCTGGAGGATTTTCTGACAGAAAGACCGATCACAGTACGGTGCCGTACTCATAAGGCGTCTCTGAGAGAAATCGTCACCAGTTTGAAGTCTCAGGGAGTGACAGTAGAACAGGCTCCTTATCTTCCCTATGCACTGAAGATTTCCGATTACAATCATATTTTGACACTTGAGACTTTCCTTCAGGGAAAGATCCTGGTGCAGGATGTAAGCTCTATGCTTGTAGCGGAAGCTGCAAGTCCGAAAAAAGGTGACCATATCATCGACATGTGCGCTGCACCAGGTGGAAAAAGCATCCATGCGGCAGACAAAATGGGGGATTACGGAAATGTGGATGCCAGAGATGTAAGTCAGTATAAGGCAGATCTTATCAAAGAAAACATCCACAGGACCGGAGTGATCAATGTGGAAGCCAGAGTTCAGGATGCAACGGTATATGATCCGGATTCCGAACAGGCTGCGGATATTGTGATCGCGGATGTACCGTGCTCCGGTTATGGAGTTATCGGCAAGAAACCGGAAATCAAATACCGGGCAACTCCGCAGAAACAGGAAGAGATCGTAATGCTCCAGAGAATGATCCTGGATAAGGCTGCAAAGTATGTGAAACCGGATGGAACGCTGATCTTCAGCACATGTACCATTGCCCGGGAAGAAAACGAAGAAAATGTATTATGGTTTTTAAAGAATTATCCGTACCGGCTGGAAAGCCTGGATCCGTATATTCCGGAGGAACTGCACTGTAAATCCACGAAGCTTGGCTATCTGCAGCTTCTGCCGGGAATACATAAGACAGATGGATTCTTTATTGCCAGATTCAGAAGGAAATAACAGAAAATGACAGATGTAAAATCCATGACCATGGAGGAATTGAAGGAATTCATGACAAAGATCGGTGAAAAGCCTTTCCGGGCGAAACAGATCTATGCATGGCTTCACCAGCAGCTGGTTACCTCCTGGGATGAAATGACAAATCTTTCCAAAAGCCTCAGGGAAAAGCTTTCGGCTTATCCGATCACAGCACTGACCCAGGCAGATGTAAGGATCTCAAAAATTGACGGAACCAGAAAATATCTGTTCCAGCTGGAAGATGGAAATGTGATCGAGAGTGTTCTCATGCGGTATCACCACGGAAATTCTGTGTGCATTTCTTCTCAGGTGGGCTGCCGTATGGGATGCAGATTCTGTGCATCTACCATCGGAGGATTGACCAGATGCCTGAAACCGTCCGAGATGCTGGATCAGATTTACCGTATCCAGGCAGATACCGGTGAACGTGTGGCCAATGTAGTTGTGATGGGAACCGGTGAGCCGATGGATAATTATGACAATCTTGTCCGTTTTGTCAGGATCCTTACCGACGAAAACGGTCTTGGGATCAGTCAGAGAAATGTGACGGTTTCTACCTGTGGGATTGTGCCGAAGATGTATGATCTGGCTGAAGAAAAGCTTCAGATCACTCTGGCACTTTCCCTTCATGCTCCAAATGATGAAAAACGACAGGAACTGATGCCGATCGCGAATAAGTATTCCATGGATGAGGTTCTGGATGCCTGCAGAAATTATTTTAACAAAACAGGCCGAAGGATCACCTTTGAGTACAGTCTTGTAGCCGGCGTCAACGACAGTGAAGAAGATGCGAGACAGCTGGCAGGCCGTATAAAAGGCATTAATTGCCATGTAAATCTGATTCCGGTCAATCCCATCAAGGAACGCTCCTATGTGAGGTCTACTCGACAGGCTGTGGAGAATTTCAAAATAAAACTTGAAAAATACGGAATTAATGTTACTATTAGAAGGGAAATGGGCAGCGATATCGACGGTGCCTGTGGACAGCTAAGAAAAAGTTACATGGAAAAAACAGAAAGCGAGAAGTGACATGAGGATATACTCAGCTACTGATGTAGGGCAGAAGCGGAAGATGAATCAGGATTATGTGTTTGCATCTGAAGGTCCGGTTGGAAATCTGCCTAATCTTTTCACAGTCGCGGACGGAATGGGCGGACATAACGCCGGTGACTATGCATCCTCACATGCAGTACGGATCCTTGTGGATGAAATCCGTGAAGATGCGGATTACAATCCTGTGAAGGTTATTCGTCATGCGATCGAAGCTGCGAATACGGAGATCAGAAACCGTGCGCAGGAAGACGAAAACCTCCGGGGTATGGGAACCACTATGGTGGTGGCGACTATTGTAGATCAGTATGCCTATGTAGCCAATGTGGGTGACAGCCGTTTATATGTGATCCAGGACGGAATCCGCCAGGTCACCAGAGATCATTCCCTGGTACAGGAAATGGTGAGAATGGGCGAGATCAGCGAAGCGGAAGCACGGAATCATCCGGATAAGAACATCATTACAAGGGCACTTGGCGCGGAGAAAACGGTGGATGTGGATTTCTTTGATCTGAAACTTGAAAAAGGATGTACGATCCTGATGTGTTCAGACGGTCTCAGCAATATGGTTGAAGATGAGAAGATCCAGGAGATCATATCCGATCCGGAAGCAGATATTGATCAGAAGGGCAGTGCGCTCCTTCGGGAAGCAAATCAGAATGGTGGTAAGGATAATATTGCAGTCGTACTGGTAGAGCCATTCACGAATGAGGTGGAAGCATGTTGAAGACGGGAATGATCATAGCCGAGCGCTATGAGATCGTAGGAAAAATCGGAACTGGCGGAATGGCAGATGTCTATAAGGCTATGGACCATAAGCTGAACCGTTTTGTTGCCGTGAAGGTCCTGAAACCGGAGTTTCGGGAAGACACCACGTTTATAAAGAAATTCAGAAGTGAGGCCCAGGCGGCAGCTGGTCTTACACATCCGAATATCGTCAATGTATTTGACGTAGGAGATGACGGTGGTGTTTATTACATTGTTATGGAACTGATCGAGGGTATCACTCTGAAGGAATACATCTCCAAGAAGGGAAAGCTTTCCATTAAAGAGGCTACAAGTATCGCAATCCAGGTTTCTATGGGTCTGGAGGCGGCACACAGCCATGGTATCGTTCACAGAGATGTGAAGCCCCAGAATATCATTATCTCCACAGATGGTAAAGTAAAGGTCACAGACTTTGGAATTGCCAGAGCTGCATCTTCCAATACGATCAGCTCCAATGTAATGGGATCTGTACATTACAGCTCACCTGAGCAGGTGAGAGGCGGATACAGCGATGAGAAGAGCGATATCTATTCTCTTGGAATCACACTGTATGAGATGGTCACAGGAAGAGTTCCTTTTGACGGAGATACCACTGTGGCGATCGCTATCAAGCATCTGCAGGAAGAGATGGTTCCGCCAAGTGTTTATACACCGGACCTTCCGTACAGTCTGGAGCAGATCATTCTGAAATGTACACAGAAAAGTGTAGATCGTCGTTACAGCCGTATGGAGGATGTGATCGCAGACCTGAAGCATTCTCTGATCGATCCCCAGGGTGATTTTGTAAGGCTTACTACAGTTGACAACGATGCCAAGACGGTTGTGATCTCAGAAGAAGAGCTTGGTGAGATCAAACATACACCGAAGCAGATCACAAAACCGGAGATCACCGCACTTGAGGAAGAAAAATACGATGATAACGATTACGATGATGCAGAGGAAGAATACAGACCGAGATCCGAGCATAGATCCGGAAAGAAAAAGAAGCATCATGGTTCCGGAAGAGGCCTGACGATTGCGGCACTGATCGGAGGTGCAGTCCTTCTGATCGTTCTTGTGGTAGTGCTTGGACGTGCCGCAGGACTGTTTGGAACCGGCAGCAGCGGAGCTGCAGACAGCAGCAAGGCAGAAGCGAAGCAGGAATCAGCAGCTGACGGTCTGGCAACTGTTCCTGATCTTGTAGGCAAGACAGAGGAAGAGGCTAAAACACTTGCAAACGATGCACATCTGGGTGTCCAGATGGCCGGTGAGGAGGCATCCGATCAGGAAAAAGGCAGGATCTCCCGTCAGGAGACAGCTGCGGGAACACAGGTTGAAGCCAATACAACTGTGAAATACTGGGTAAGCACCGGAACAGCACAGGTTACGATCCCGGATCTGGATGGACGCACAGGAATCGATGCACAGCAGACTCTGGAAGATCTTGGACTTCAGGTAAATGTCCAGAAAGAATACAGCGACACAGATGACAACGGATATGCATTGGTAGATCCGGGATATGTTTACAATGTCGAGCCGGCAGCAGGTACTTCTGTGCAGGCAGGCTCTTCTGTGACACTGACAGTCAGCCGAGGGGTTGATTATGGCGATAATGCTGAGGTCCCGAGTGTTGTGGGAATGACCAAGGATGATGCACTTACTACTTTAGGTAAATTTATTGATATCCAGATAACAGAACAGCAGAGTACAGAAGCTGCAGGTACAGTTATCGCACAGGATCCGGAAGCCTATGCGGCAGCGGACCCGGATCAGCCGATCAGCATTACCATCAGCTCCGGTGACAAGGCTCCATCCACAGACAGCACAGCATCTGCAGATAGTACAGCATCTACAGACAGTACAGCATCCACAGACAGCACAGCATCTGCGGACAGCACAGTATCCACAACTACATCTACAGCAGATGTCAATGCAAACACAGGCTGGAAATGTACACAGACACTGGATACTCCGTCCGGCTACAATGGAGGCGCAATCCGTCTGGAACTGATCCAGAACGTAAACGGTGAGCCTAAGGCATCCACTATCATTGATGGACAGAATATCAGCTTCCCGTATCAGCTTGATATCTCAGGTGCTGAGGGCGTTACCTCAGGAACTATCTATCTCTATGAAGAGATGGACGGAGATTATCAGCAGCTTGGAACCTACACGGTTACATTCAAGAAAGCTGAGTGATCATGCAGGGAAAGATAATCAAAGGTATTGCCGGATTCTACTACGTATATGCAGAAGACGGCAATACATATGAATGCAGAGCCAAGGGAATTTTCCGTAAGGATAAATTCAAGCCTCTGGTAGGTGACAATGTGGACATTACAGTTCTGGATGAAAAGGAACTGGAGGGAAGTGTGACGGAGATCCACAAGCGGAAGAATTCTCTGATCCGTCCGGCTGTGGCCAATGTAGATCAGGCACTGGTGATCTTTGCCATGGATAATCCGAAGCCGAACTTCATGCTTCTGGATCGTTTCCTCATTATGATGGAGAGGGAAGGTGTTCCGGCAGTCATCTGTTTTAACAAAAAAGATCTGGCAACAACGGAAGAGCTGGAATTTCTCTATGAAACATACCAGAGCTGCGGCTATCAGGTGATCCTGTCAAGTGCCCTGAAGGGAGAAGGACTCGACGAGATCGAAGAAGTGCTTCAGGGCAGGACAACTGTGGTTGCCGGCCCATCCGGCGTGGGAAAATCTTCTCTTACAAATTCCCTTCAGGAAGAAGTGGAGATGGAAACCGGTGAGATCAGCCGTAAGCTGAAACGGGGAAAACATACCACGCGCCATGCACAGATCATACCGGTGGCACAGGATACATTCCTTGTGGATACACCGGGATTTTCCTCCTTATATATTGAAAATATGGAGGAGCAGGAACTGAAGGATTACTTTCCGGAGTTCCGAAGATATGAAGGACAGTGCCGCTTTCAGGGGTGCCGTCACATACATGAACCGGGCTGCGCTGTTAAGGAAGCCCTTGAGAACAATGAGATCAGCAGACTCCGATATGAAGATTATCTGGAGCTGCACCAGGAATTAAAAGAGAAAAGGAGATACTGAGTCATGGAATACCGATTGTGCCCGTCGATCTTATCAGCAGATTTTAACAGACTGGGAGAACAGATCAAAATTCTGGAAAAGGAAGGCGTTGAATATCTGCATATTGATGTTATGGATGGAGATTTTGTTCCCAGCATTTCTTTTGGAATGCCGGTGATCAAATCGATCCGGAAAGAATCCAACATGTTTTTCGACGTACATTTGATGGTAACAGAACCGGAAAGATATATCCGCGATTTTGTAGAATGCGGAGCAGATTCCATTACTGTACATGCGGAGGCATGTGAGGATCTGGAGCGTACACTGGAGCAGATCAGGGCAGCAGGGGTAAAGGCGGCAGTTTCGATCAAGCCATCCACACCGGTAAATGACATCAGCCATCTTCTTGAAGATGTGGATATGGTGCTGATAATGACTGTTCAGCCAGGATTTGGCGGACAGAAATACATGGACGAATGCACGGAGAAGATCCAGGAGCTTCGTGAGCTTATTGATGAAGAAGAGCTGGATGTTGATATCCAGGTAGATGGTGGTATCAATGATGATACACTGGAGACGGTTATGCGTGCCGGTGCAAACCTCATGGTCGCAGGTTCCTGGGTATTTAAGGGCGATGTGGCAGCCAATGTAAGACACATTACAGAAAAAATCCACAATATCAAAAAAGAGCTGGACTGAAAATGATCGATACAATAATAATCAGCGGGGGCAATATCCAGAATGGTTTTGCCCTCGATTTTTTAAAAAAAAGAATAGAAGAAAGCCGAGGAGAGAAAATCACTCTTGTTGCTGCAGATAAGGGGATGGAATGGTTTATGAAAAACCGGGAATTTATTCCGGATCTTGCAATTGGGGATTTTGACAGTCTTTCCGAAGAAGGCCAAAAATATATGGAAAGCCTGAAGGGACTGGAGATCATCAGGCTGAAGCCAGAGAAGGATGATTCGGATACACAGTCTGCGGTAAACCAGATGATCCGCAAGGGTGCAAAGGATATCCTGATCCTGGGAGCTACCGGCACAAGGCTGGATCATGTGCTGGCGAATCTGGGACTGCTTTCCATGGGCAAGGAACAGGGCGTTCGTATTGCGATCGCAGATCAGTGGAATTATATCACACTTGCAGAAAGCGGAACCATACTGCACAGAGAGGAGCAGTTTGGAAAATATGTTTCATTCTTTACTGTGGGAGGTGATGTGACAGGCCTCACTCTGAGGGGATTTAAGTATCCGCTGAACGGATATCATCTGACAGTAGAAGACAGTGGCCTGACCGTCAGCAATGAGATTTCGGAAGAAACCGCAGAGATCCTGTATGAAAGCGGGCAGCTTCTGATGATCATGTCCAGGGACTGACAGTAACAATAATTGCCTCACAGTTGCGATTTCAGGCTGTGTATGGTAATATGGGACAGGAATGGCCTGAAAAACGGAAAGGCCTGTTTAAAGAGTATCTGAAAAATACTGTAAATAAATATATCGAAAGGACGTATATAGAGAGATGAAATTAGGAATCGTAGGTCTTCCTAACGTAGGAAAAAGTACATTATTTAATTCACTGACAAAAGCCGGAGCAGAATCCGCAAACTATCCGTTCTGTACTATCGACCCCAATGTGGGTGTTGTAACCGTTCCGGATGAGAGACTGAATCTTCTCGGAGATTTTTATAAATCAAAAAAAGTAACACCGGCAGTGATCGAATTCGTCGATATTGCAGGTCTTGTAAAAGGCGCATCTAAGGGAGAGGGACTTGGAAACCAGTTCCTTGCAAATATCCGTGAGGTAGATGCTATCGTTCACGTGGTACGCTGCTTTGAGGATTCCAATGTTGTTCATGTAGATGGAAGCATTGATCCGCTCCGCGATATCGAGACTATTAATCTGGAGCTTGTTTTCTCTGATCTTGAGATCCTCGAGAGAAGAATTGCCAAGGTTACCAAGACTGCACGTATGGATAAGGAAGCTGCCAAAGAGCTTGCATTCCTTGAAAAAGTAAAGGCGCATCTGGAAGAGGGACAGCTTGCCATTACTCTGGAAACAGAGAACGAAGATGAGGATGCATGGCTTGCAACTTATAATCTTCTTACTGCAAAACCGGTGATCTATGCGGCTAACGTTGCAGAGGATGATATTGCAGATGATGGGGCGAACAATCAGTATGTACAGGCAGTACGTGAATACGCTGCCAAACAGAACAGCGAGGTATTTGTGATCTGTGCGCAGATCGAGGAGGAAATCTCCGAGCTGGATGAGGATGAGAGAAAGATGTTCCTTGAGGATCTGGGACTGACAGAATCCGGCCTGGAGAAGCTGGTGCGCGCAAGCTATCACCTTCTTGGCCTTATGAGCTTCCTGACAGCCGGAGAGGATGAGACAAGAGCATGGACCATCAAGATCGGAACCAAGGCACCGCAGGCAGCAGGTAAGATCCACACAGACTTTGAACGTGGATTTATCAAAGCAGAGGTTGTGAATTATCAGGATCTTCTGGATTGCGGTTCCTATGCAGGTGCCAGAGAGAAGGGCCTTGTACGTATGGAAGGAAAAGAGTACGTTGTACAGGACGGAGATGTGATCTTATTCAGATTTAACGTGTGATCACCAACGTCTGTGAAATACCGGCTGTAAGCTGAAAAATTATAACAGGTGATTTTATGGATATGTCAATTCGGTTTCCCGGATTAAATCTGGTTTTGGATCATGTGCCGAGATCCTTTGAGATCTTTGGTTTTGAGATCACGATCTATGGCGTCCTGATCGCGATAGGAATGCTTCTGGGAATCTTTTTTGTGGTACTGGAAGCCAGAAGAAATCATGAAGATCCGGATGCATATCTGGATCTGGCCATCATAACGCTGCTTTCCGGTGTGGCAGGGGCAAGGCTGCTTTATGCGGCTTTTTCCTGGAGCCTTTATAAAAATGATCCGGGACAGCTTCTGAATATACGGTCCGGAGGACTTATGTTTTATGGCGGACTTCTGGGCGGTGTGCTGGGTGGTGCGGTCTACTGCAGGATCCGAAAGAAATCCTTCTGGCAGATGGCAGATCTTGCCTGCATGGGACTTCTGATCGGGCAGATAATAGGAAAGTGGGGAAGCTTTTTTAACAGAGAATCTTTCGGGGAATATGCAGACAACATTTTTTCCATGCAGCTGCCGCTGACTGCGGTACGGGCAGGAGAGGTCACCACGGCTATGCGTGAAAAGCTTCAAACCGTGGACGGTGGTACCTGGATTTTGGTACAGCCCTTGTTTTTCTATGAAAGTCTCTGGTGTCTGCTTGTGCTTTTGGTGCTTATGATGCTGCTTCGCAAAAAAGTATTTCAGGGAGAGATCTTTCTGAGATATCTGGCAGGCTATGGTCTGGGAAGAGCAGTGCTCCAGTGGTTCCGCACAGATAAAATACTGTTTCTGGGAACCGGCGTGGATGTTTCACTGGTGATCTCGGTAATACTTTTTGTTCTTTGCACCGTGGTAGTTGCAGTGAAACGCGTGATGTCCAGAAAGCGGGCAAAAGTACGGATGAGAAGGATCGAGAAAGATCAGCAGGCAGAGAAAGAAGCGGAACAGCAACGGGAAAATGTAGCAGAGAATCTGGAAACAGAGACTGTACAGGGAGAAAAAAATGGATCAGAACGAGATACAGAAGAAAGAGGAAGCTCTTCGGAAAGCGTCACTTTTGCAGCAGCTGCAGGAGGAACGGAAGAAGCTGGACAGCCAGATCAGGAGCAGGAGCGATCTTCTGAAGAATCTGGAGGCCAGCCAAAGAGTTGATCGTATTCTGGAATTATATTACGGAAACTGAGATCAAACAGATATAGGATACAGATGCTTTTGTCTGATGGATCAGAATATAGGATAGGATACCGGCATTTGGCTGATAAGAGCAGAAGAAAACTGCCCTGCAGGAAAACGTCTTCTACGACGTTTCCGGCAGGGCAGTTTTTGTGCTGTGCAGTAGGAATATATCAGTACATCTTTCGGAAATCCAGAGGAGTTGTGCCTGTGACTTTACGGAACATGGCGATAAAGTGGCTGGCATCGGAAAATCCCGAAGCGCCGGCAACATCCTGGATCTTCATATCCGGTCTGGAAAGCAGAAGCTCACGTGCGCGGCTGATGCGGTACATGGTAACGTACTCGTAAACTGAGCAGCCCATAAAACGGCGGAACAGACGGGAAAGATACTGCGGAGAGACAAAAACGCTCCGGCTCAGCTGCGCTGCAGTGATATCCTGCTGATAACCGGTTTCGATTTCTTTTATTACCGGGATCACATATCTCTGATAGAGAGGATTATCCTGTATCTTCGGAGAAGCTGCACAGTCTGTAAAATTCATAAGAAAATTATAGCAGTCGGAAGAAAGAGATTTCATATCCGGTGTGGGCTGATGATATTTACGCAAGGTAGAAGAAATCATTTTCCGGATGCTGGCCCCTTGTTCCTTTTCGATAAGGATCCCTTCCTGGTTGTCTGTCATGGAAGGAATGCTGCCTGCCAGTGTTCCTGTGAAGGTGGCAAACATCGTGGTCCAGGAAGTAGACTCCCTGTGATAGGAATGAGGGACACCGGGGGCGATGAGGATGCCCTCGTTGGCTCCGAGAGTATAAAATCTTCCACGGACTTCAATGCGTCCGGTACCCTTTTCAGTCTGGAGGTAATGATAATACGGATATCCGTCCGGACGGAAGATATTAACCTGATTCCAGTGGTTCCCAAGAGATTCAAACATGAAGGGAGCACTGACCGGAGTGTTTCTGAAATAGATCGACATGATATTCACCTGTTTCTAAATGTTATATATTTTGGCGAAACATATTATACCATAATCCGGTGGATTATACTATAATGATCATAGCATAAAAAACGAAGGATCCGGCAGAAAAAACAGAATCTGCCGGGCAGGAGGAAAAAATGAAAAAATTTGATCATTCTCTGTTAAAAGATCCCCGGTATTTCAGCGACGGAAGAATGGATGCCCACTCAGATCATACATATTATCGCTGTGAGGAAGAGAGAGAAGATGGGAAAACTTCTTTCCGTCACAGTCTGAATGGTCTCTGGAAGTTCCATTATGCACGGAATTATGCATCTGCTATCCCAGGCTTTGAGGAAGAAGCATATTCCTGTAAGGACTGGGAGGACATTTATGTGCCGGCACATATCCAGATGGAAGGATATGATGCACCGCAGTATGCCAATGTCCAGTATCCGTGGGAAGGCCATGAAGAACTTCATCCGGGACAGATCCCGGAACGTTTTAACCCGGTGGCAAGCTATGTGAGATATTTCCATGTGCCGGAGAGCATGAAAGGAAAAAGAGTATTTGTTTCATTCCAGGGAGCAGAGAGCGGCCTGGCTCTGTGGCTCAATGGAAAATTTGTGGGATACAGTGAAGATTCTTTTACTCCGTCAGAATTCGAGCTTACGGAATATCTGAAGGACGGCGAGAACAAGCTGGCGGCACAGGTGTTTAAATGGACAGCCAGCAGCTGGTGCGAGGATCAGGATTTTTACCGTTTTTCCGGAATTTACAGAGATGTTTATCTGTTTACGGTACCGGATGTCCATGTATATGATCTCAGGATCCGTGCCATTCCGGATGAAACTCTCAAAAAAGCCGAGCTTGAGATCGTGACCAGTACCTGGGGAAAAGGAAAAATGAAGCTTACACTTTCCAGAAAGGGAGAGATCCTTTTGCAGGAGGAAAGATCTCTGAACGGAGAGGATACCTGTACCTGGGAGATTCAGGAGCCCCTTCTCTGGAGTGCAGAAGAGCCGAATCTCTATGATCTGGAGCTGGAAATCAGTGATGAAAGCGGAAAGCTCCAGGAGATCATCCCGGAGAAAGTCGGTTTCCGCCGTTTTGAAATGAAGGATGGTATCATGACCCTTAACGGAAAACGTATCGTATTCAAGGGTGTGAACCGCCATGAGTTCAGCTCTGTCACAGGAAGACATGTGTCCCGGGAGGAACTGCTCAAAGATATCGTGACCATGAAACAGAACAACATCAATGCGATTCGTACCTGTCATTATCCGGATGCATCTCCGATCTACCGTCTCTGTGATGAATATGGTATTTACATGATCGCAGAAAACAATCTGGAATCTCACGGAACCTGGGATATAGCAGAATTTACCGGAGATCACACGGATATCGTTCCGCACAACAAACCGGAATGGCTGGGCATGATGCTGGACCGTGTAAATTCCATGTATCAGCGTGACAAGAACCACCCGGCGATCCTGATCTGGTCCTGTGGAAATGAATCCTTTGGTGGAAAAGATATCTTTGAGATGTCTGAGTTCTACCACAAGAATGATCCTACAAGACTGGTACATTATGAGGGGGTTTTCCATGACCGCAGCTACAATGCCACCAGTGACATGGAAAGCCAGATGTATCCTTCCGTAGAAGCGATCCGGGAGTTCCTTGCAAAGGATGACAGCAAGCCGTTTATCTGTTGTGAGTATACCCATGCAATGGGAAATTCCTGCGGCGCAATGCATAAATATACAGATCTTACAGATACAGAACCGAAATATCAGGGTGGCTTTATCTGGGATTACATTGATCAGTCTATTTACAAAAAAGACCGTTACGGTAAAGAATTCCAGGCATACGGCGGAGACTTCGGTGAACGTCCTACAGATTATAATTTCAGTGGAAACGGTATCGCATACGGCGGAGACAGAGATGCTTCACCAAAGATGCAGGAGGTAAAATTCAACTACCAGAATATCACTGCGCAGGTAAGTGAGGATTCTGTTAAGATCATCAACAAAAATCTTTTTGTAAATACGGACACATTCCGATGTGAAGTGACTCTTGCAAAGAACGGTCATGTTCTCCGCACAGAGACACTGGATACAGCGGTGGAGCCTTTAAGCCAACAGACCTACAGACTTCCATTTGGAAAACAGCAGCGCCCGGGCGAATATACGGTAACCGTAGCCTTCCTTCTCAGAGAAAAAACACTTTGGGCAGAGGCAGGACATGAGGTTGCTTTCGGCCAGTATGTTTATCAGGTGGAAGGATCACCGGAAGCTCCTGCGTGTGGCGTGGAGCTTGTGAGAAGCCTTCATAACATCGGTGTCCGTGGGGAAAATTTCGAAGTGCTGTTTTCCGTTCTCAATGGTGGTCTGGTTTCGTATAAATATGCAGGAAGAGAAATGATCGAAGCGATTCCGAAGCCCAACTTCTGGAGAGCGCCTACAGATAATGATTGCGGAAGTCTGATGCAGATGCGCTATGCACAGTGGAAGATCGCCAGCATGTACGCAAGTCATAAGGATTACCGAAAAGGCATGTATGGTCCGGCCAATGCTCCGGAGACAACGGTTCACGAAAACAGCGTGGAGGTTGCTTTTACCTACATACTGCCAACTACGCCTGCCAGTGAATGCCGCCTTGCCTATGAGGTAACCGGAGATGGAAGAGTAAAGACAACGCTGACCTATGATCCTGTAAAAGAGCTGGGCGATATGCCGGAGTTCGGAGTACTCTTTAAATTCAATGCGGATTATGATCATGTTCAGTGGTACGGCTTGGGACCGGCAGAGACTTATGCAGACCGGAAGCATGGCGCAAAGCTCGGCATTTATGAGAATCTCGTGACAGACAATATGGCACGCTATCTTGTGCCGCAGGAATGCGGAAACAAAGCGGAAGTACGCTGGGCAAAGATCACAGACAGAAAGGGTAGAGGAATGCTCTTTGAGATGGATAAAGAAAACGGCCCGATGATGTTCTCGGCACTTCCATATACTCCTCATGAAATGGAAAATGCCATGCATCCCTATGAGCTTCCGGCAATCCATTATACCGTTGTCCGTGCCGCAAAGGCGCAGATGGGTGTTGGAGGAGATGACAGCTGGGGTGCCCGCACCCATCCGGAATACCTTCTGGATACCAATGGAAAGATGAAATTTTCCTTTGCGTTCAAAGGCCTTTAAAATGTCATAAAATAACAGAACATAAAGTCAGAAAAAAGCTTCCGGCGACTGTCCGGAAGCTTTTTCATTTCATAATAATGCACAGAAAATAAACAGGTTGAAAAAAAACCTGTGGATATTTCATGAAATGAAAAAAAACTTGGATATGCACTTGTTTTTTCATGGTAAATAGTTTAGAATGATTACATAAGTGGTAGAAAGTGGTGAATAGTGGTAGCGAATGGGGATGAGTGGCAGAATACACCATTTGCACCCTGGAAGCACGAAGGGGAGAATCGTGTTTCACGAGAGTAGGTGGGTTTCATGTTCATGGGCGAGTATAATCATACGATCGACGCGAAGGGGCGTCTGATCATCCCTTCCAGGTTCAGGGAACTCTTAGGGGAAGAGTTCGTACTGACAAGAGGGTTGGATGGTTGCCTTTCTATTTATCCGATGGATGAATGGGTTGCTTTTGAAGAGAAACTCCGAGCATTACCACTTACAAATAAAGACGCAAGAACCTTTTCACGTTTCTTTGTAGCCGGAGCTACAACATGTCAACTGGATAAGCAGGGAAGAATCCTGGTGCCGCAGACGCTGCGCCAGTTCGCTGGTCTGGATAAGGATGTGGTGCTTACGGGTAATCTGAACCGGATCGAGGTTTGGAGCAAAGAGAAGTGGAGCGAGAACTGCAATTATGATGATATGGACAGCATTGCGGAAAGCATGCAGAACATAGGAATCGTCATTTGAGCATAACGCAGGTAGAAATCCCACAGGAGACGGATATGGAATTTAAGCATAAATCTGTATTACTCAATGAGACCATTGACGGCTTAAGGGTAAAGCCGGATGGAATCTATGTGGATGGCACTTTAGGAGGAGCGGGACACGCCACAGAGGTGTGTAAGAAACTTTCTGCCAAGGGGAGATTTATTGGCATAGATCAAGACCAGGATGCGATAATTGCTGCGAGTGAACGGCTGTCAGCCTTTAATCAGGTGACAATCATTCGCAGCAATTATTGTTACATGGCAGATGAGCTGAGATCCCGTGGCATTGAGAAGGTGGACGGGATCCTGCTGGATTTGGGAGTGTCATCTTATCAGCTGGATAATGAAGAGAGAGGTTTTTCCTATCGGTACGATTCTCCTCTGGACATGCGAATGGACAGAAGACAGAGCCGTACAGCCGGTGATATAGTCAACGGTTATGAGGAACGGGAGCTGTATCGGATTATCCGCGATTACGGCGAAGATAAATTTGCCAAAAATATAGCGAAACACATTGTGGCTGCCAGAGAGCAGGTACCGATCCGGACAACCGGAGAACTGACAGAGATCATACGGGGTGCGATCCCCATGAAAATACAAGCTACAGGAGGACATCCGGCCAAGAGGACTTTTCAGGCAATACGTATTGAGCTCAACCGGGAGCTTGACGTGCTTCGGGATTCCCTGGACGGCATGATCGATCTCCTGGATGACGGAGGAAGGATCTGTATCATTACATTCCATTCTCTGGAAGACAGGATCGTTAAGACCATTTTCCGAAAAAATGAAAATCCCTGTACCTGCCCGCCGGATTTTCCGGTCTGCGTATGCGGAAAGAAATCCAAGGGTAAGGTGATCACAAGGAAACCGATCTTACCGGGAAAAGAGGAAATGGAAGAGAATCCGAGATCCAAAAGTGCGAAGCTTCGTATTTTTGAACGGAAAATGTAGTTGAGAGATGGAAGGTAGGCAAATGGCGAAGACAGGAAGAGGGACTACAGCCAGAAGAAATCGAAATACCGTCAGGAACAGCAGAGAAATGTATGTTCAGGGAAATGCGGTAAAACGGCTGCAGGAAGTTCCTCAGAGGACTGATCTGCCCGAGATACAGGAAAGGCGACGGCTGGCTCAGAAAAGAAAACAGAAATCCGCAGTACCTGTGACACCGGCAAAACAGGTGGTAAGCAGACAGGCACAGCGGAACCGGGAAAAGGCAATGGCCATGAACAAGGGGTTCGTTCTGTTTCTTACGGCAGTTTCCATCGCGGTACTTTTTACCTGTATCAATTATCTTCAGGTAAAATCCGAAATCACGGCGAGTATGAAAAATGTTGCAAATCTGGAATCTGAGCTTGCACAGCTGAAAGAAGATAACGATGCATATTACAGTCAGGTCACTTCTGCAGTGGATATCAGCGAGATCAAGAAAAAAGCTATCGGCGAGCTTGGAATGAAGTATCCTTCGGAGGATCAGATACAGACCTATACCACGGAAGGAAACAGTTATGTGAGACAGTATCAGGATGTGGACACACACAAGTAACAGAAGTACAGTTTTTAAGCAGGTGATCGATTGAGTACAAGAAGGCGCAGGCCGGTAAAAAAAATAAATTACAGTATGAAGAAAAAGCTGGCAGTACTATTTTCCTTAGTGTTGCTGGCTTTAGTCGGTTTGGTGGCAAGAATTACCTATATCAATGCCACCAGCGGAAGCAAATATCGAAAGCAGGTGCTGAGTCAGGCTCAGCAGAAATATGAAAATCAGACACTTCCGGCAAAAAGAGGCGATATCTATGACCGGAACGGGAATATCCTGGCAACCAGCAACAAGGTCTATAATGTGGTCCTTGACTGTCTGGAGGTCAATAAGGATCAGGATTCCGTGGAGCCTACCATAAAGGCTCTTGTGGAAGTCCTGGGATTGGATGAAGATGAGATGCGGAAGCTTCTCACCGACAGCAGTACAAAAAAAAGTCAGTATCAGATCGTAAAGAAACAGATTTCCATGGACGACAAAAAAGCCTTCGAAAAATACGAAGATCCGGGAGACGACAGTGAACTGACTGCCACGCAGCTGAAAGAACGTTCCAGGATCACAGGTGTATGGTTTGAAGAAGATTATCTCAGATCTTATCCGTTTAATGAGACTGCCTGTGATACCGTTGGATTTACACTTTCCAGAGATGTGGCGGATGCCGGACTGGAAGGATATTACAATGCGACACTTACCGGCGTGGATGGAAGACAGTACGGATACATCAACAACAATTCCGACGTAGAACAGACGATCATCGAACCGACGGATGGCAAAAGCATTGAGACCTCGCTGGATCTGGGACTTCAGCAGATCGTGGAAAAATACGTAAATACCTTTGAAGAAAAGATGGGAGCCAAAAATGTAGGCGTGATCATCGAGGATCCGAAAACAGGAGAGATCCTGGCAATGGACGGCGGTGACCGTTATGACCTGAATAACCCGAGAGATCTTTCAAATGTGTATTCCCAGAGTGAGATCGCTGCCATGAACGATGAGGAAACTGTGAAAGCGCTGAACGGAATGTGGAGTAATTTCTGCGTGACAGATGCCTACGAGCCTGGATCGGTTGTAAAGCCTATCGTTATGGGCTCCGCACTTGAAATGGGAGCGATTTCCGAGAGCGATAATTTTGTCTGTGACGGCGGACAGTCTTTTGGAGCGGAAGGTGCGACTACTTTTATCAAATGTGCGGTATGGCCGGATGCTCACGGGACAGAAGCTCTTTCCGATGTCATTGCCAATTCCTGCAACGATGGTATGATGCAGATCGCAGCAAAGATGGGAAAAGATAATTTTCTTAAGACACAGAGCGTTTTCAATTTCGGAACAAGAACCGGTATTGATCTTCCCAATGAGGGAAGCGGTGTGATCCATACCAGCGATACCATGGGAGAAACGGAGCTTGCATGCTCTGCTTTCGGACAGGGCTATACACTGACCATGATACAGGAGATCAATGCAATGTGTTCTGTGATCAATGGAGGATACTACTATCAGCCTCATCTGGTGACGAAGATCAAGGACAGCAGCGGCGGAATCGTAAAAACGATCTCTCCGACACTGATGAAGCAGACGATATCTGAGAAGATATCTGCAGATATCCGCTCTTACATGGCTGCCAGCGTAGACCATGGTACCAGCCGTACATCCAAGGTGCAGGGCTACAGCTCCGGTGGTAAAACCGGTACTGCCGAGAAGCTTCCGCGAGGCAATGGCAAGTATCTGGTATCCTTTATCGGATTTGCACCGGTAGATGATCCGGCGCTTGTGATCTATGTAGTTGTGGATGAGCCGAAGGTAGATGATCAGGCAAGCAGTACGTACGCACAGTACATTGCACAGGGAATCCTTTCCGAAGCACTTCCGTATCTGAATGTACAGCCGGATGAGGCAGAGGATGGAGAAGTTCCGACTACAGAGCTGTGGGAACTTTTTAAGGGAATCAGCGATTCTGCAACAGGAACTGGCGCAGACGGGCAGAAGGAGGCCATTTCCGATGAGAATGTACCAAGTCCGCCGGAAGATGAGTCGGAGGACAGTGATACCGAAGATAATAACGATATGCAGAGCGAAGGTCTTACCAACGAGGAGGCCGGCCTGGAATAGATAAAAAGAATACCCTCTCAGGGGAACGTCATATATTACAGTGACGACCTCTGAGAGGGATTTTTTTATGATCCGGACCATGGTTTATCACAGGAAAAAAATATGGATGGTTTTTCTGATCTGCATAATGCTTCTTCTGGGACTTGTGGGAAGACTCTGGTATCTTATGAACGTCCGGGCAGAATATTATTCAAAAAAGGCGGAGGATCTTCATGAGAGGGAACGTGACATAAAAGCAGCCAGGGGAAAGATCCTGGACATCAGGGGAAATATTCTGGCAGATAACCGGACAGTCTGCACAGTATCGGTGATACACAGCCAGATCAAAGATCCTGAAAAAGTGATCCGTGTACTGTCCGGAGCATTGTCTGTAAAAGAAGAGGAAATCCGAAAAAAAGTTGAAAAAGTTTCTTCTATTGAAAGAATACAGACAAACGTGGAAAAAAGCATTGGAGACAAGATCCGGGAATATGACCTTGAGGGAGTGAAGGTAGATGAGGATTATCGGAGATATTATCCTTATGGATCTCTCGCTTCAAAAGTACTGGGATTTACCGGAGGTGATAATCAGGGGATCATTGGTCTTGAAGTGAAATACGATGAGATACTGAAAGGAGAGCCCGGAAAGATCCTCACAGTTACGGATGCACGTGGTGTGGAGATCGACGGAACCGGAGAACGGAGGAAGGAACCGGTGTCAGGAAATACTCTGCGTACCAGTCTGGATGTTAATATCCAGGAATATGTGCAGCAGGCAGCAGGTAAAGTCATGGAAGAAAAACAGGCGGAGAGAGTTTCCATACTGCTTATGAACCCTCAGAACGGAGAAATCTATGCCTGTGTCAATGTGCCTGAATTTGATCTGAACGATCCGTTTACTCTGAATACAGAAGAAACAGCAGCAGAGGGAGAAAAGAAGCAGGATCTTCTGAACCGGATGTGGAGAAACCCCTGCCTGAATGATACCTATGAACCTGGCTCGACTTTTAAGATCATCACTATGGCAGCAGGGCTGGAGGAAGGAGTGGTGTCAACAGAGGATCGTTTTTTCTGTCCGGGCTATAAGGTGGTGGAGGACCGGCGGATCCACTGTGCAAAGAGAACAGGACATGGTGCGCAGAGTTTTGTAGAAGGTGCCCAGAACTCCTGTAACCCGGTATTTATTGAGGTGGGCCTGCGGCTTGGAGCAGACCGTTATTACAAATATTTTAAACAGTTCGGACTTTTGAAAAAAACAGGGATAGATCTTCCGGGAGAGGCAGGAACGATCATGCATAACCCCAAAAATATGGGAGAGGTGGAGCTTGCCACGGTATCCTTTGGCCAGTCGTTTCAGATCACACCGATCCAGCTTGCAACAACCGTCAGTGGGATCATCAATGGCGGAAACCGGATCACACCTCATTTTGGGATCAGCGTGGAAAGTGCGGACGGAACAAAGGTGCGGACACTGGAATATCCGGTGGAAAGCGGGATCGTGTCCGGTGAGACTTCCCGGACAGTACGTACGATCCTGGAAACTGTAGTTTCAGAAGGCTCCGGAAAAAATGCCGGGATCCAGGGGTTTTCCATTGGGGGAAAAACAGCTACCTCTCAGACACTGCCCAGAGGCTCCGGCAGATATATTTCTTCATTCCTGGGGTTTGCCCCGGCAGAGGATCCGAAGGTCCTGGCTCTTTGTATCATCTATGCACCCCAGGGTATGTATTATGGTGGGATCATTGCCGCACCGGTGGTACGCAGTATTTTTGAAAATGTACTTCCCTATCTTGGGATCGAGAGGACAGTTACGGAAACTCCATCCGGGGAAAACCGGGCAGATGGGGTTGATTAATGAGGATAAAAGCCTTATACTGTTGAAGAAGTATAAAAAAACGAAAGAATTAGAGGTGTGAGGATGGAGTTTCATGTTGTGATCCCTGTGCTGATCTCATTTGCGATCAGCCTTGTATTAGGACCGATTGTTATCCCTTTTTTAAGAAGACTTAAAATGGGACAGACAGAGAGAGAGCTGGGTGTGCAGTCCCACCTGAAAAAGAACGGTACCCCTACTATGGGTGGGGTGATCTTTCTCATTGCAACAACTGTAACATCACTGTTTTATATCAGAGATTATCCGATGATCATCCCGGTACTTTTCCTGACACTGGGATTTGGACTGATCGGATTTCTGGATGATTATCTGAAGGTAGTCCTGAAGCGTTCTGACGGACTTCTGCCATGGCAGAAAATGGCACTGCAGATCGTTGTGACAGCTGTATTTGCTTTTTATCTTGTAAATTATTCCAACGTATCCCTGACTATGAAGATCCCGTTCTGGAGCGGACATTATCTGAACCTGGGATGGTTTGCAGTTCCGGTACTGTTCTTTGCGGTGATCGGTACAGTAAACGGAGTCAATTTTACGGATGGACTTGACGGACTGGCTTCCAGTGTTACCCTGATCGTGGCAGTATTCTTTACGGTGGTTTCCCTTGGAATGAACAGTGGTGTGGAACCGATCACCTGTGCAGTTGTGGGCAGTCTGATGGGATTTCTTCTGTTTAATGTATATCCTGCCAAGGTATTTATGGGAGACACCGGTTCTCTGGCATTGGGTGGCTTTGTGGCTGGTGTGGCTTATGCCATGCAGATGCCGCTGTTTATCATCCTGGTCGGACTGATCTACCTTGTGGAGGTATTGTCTGTTATGCTCCAGGTATCCTATTTCAAGGCAACACACGGAAAAAGAATCTTCAAGATGGCGCCTATCCACCATCATTTTGAGCTTTGTGGGTGGTCCGAGACACGAGTTGTTGCAGTGTTCTCTGTTGTAACTGCTATTATGTGCCTGATCGCTCTCCTGGCATTATAAGGAGGAACAGAAAAATGGATTTAAAAGGAAAAAAAGTTCTCGTTTTCGGAGCCGGAAAAAGCGGCATCGGAGCAGCTGATCTGCTTGGAAGTGCAGGAGCACAGCCGGTGATCTATGACGGAAACGCAGATCTTGATAAAGAGGTAGTTTTACATAAAACAAACGGAAAATACACCCCGGAGATCTGGGCCGGAGATTTTCCGGAGAGAGCGCTGGACAGTCTTGATCTCGTAGTGCTAAGCCCGGGAGTTCCCACAGACCTTCCGTTGGTAAAGAGCTTCTATGAAAAGGGCCTTCCGGTATGGAGCGAGGTGGAGCTTGCCTACCGTACAGGCAAGGGAGAGGTTCTTGCGATCACAGGAACCAACGGTAAGACAACAACTACAGCACTCCTCGGAAAGATCATGGGAGATGCCCGTGAATCTGTATTTGTTGTAGGAAATATCGGAACTGCATATACATCCAAATCATTGGAGATGAGGGAGGATTCCGTAACTGTTGCGGAGATCAGCAGCTTTCAGCTGGAGACTATTGACCAGTTCCGCCCGAAGGTAAGTGCGATCCTCAACATCACAGAGGATCATCTGAACCGTCATCATACCATGGAGGAATACATCCGTGTAAAAGAATTGATCACCAAAAATCAGGGACCGGAAGATGTATGTGTTCTGAATTACGAGGATGAAGTCCTTCGTAAATTCGGTGAAAATATCGTTCCGAAGGTGGTATATTTCTCAAGTCTTCGCAAACTGGATAGGGGAATCTATCTGGACGGAGACCAGATCATTCTCAAAACAGAAAAAGAAGAGATCCCGATCGTAAAAACCGGAGAGCTTAAGATCCTGGGACGTCATAATCACGAGAATGTAATGGCAGCAGCAGCCATGGCATATTATGCGGGAGTTTCTGTGGAGAGTATCCGCAAGAGTGTCTGTGAGTTTGTGGCAGTTCCACACAGGATCGAGTATGTGACAGAGAAAAACGGTGTTGCATATTACAACGATTCCAAGGGAACCAACCCGGATGCGGCCATCAAGGGGATTCAGGCAATGAACCGTCCGACTCTTCTGATCGGCGGCGGCTATGACAAGGAATCCAGCTATGATGAGTGGATAGAATCCTTCGGCGGAAAAGTCCGTTATCTTGTTCTCATCGGTCAGACGAAAGAGAAGATCAAAGCAGCAGCAGAACGTCTTGGATTTACAGATATCATCCTCTGCGAGGATCTGAAGGAAGCTGTCCGAGTCTGTGCGGAAAAAGCCAATCCCGGAGATGCAGTTCTGCTTTCACCGGCATGTGCGAGCTGGGGACAGTTTGATAATTATGAGCAGCGCGGTGACATGTTCAAGGAATACGTGAAAGCACTGTAATAATCCGAAAAATACATACATAAGCTGAAATAAAGACCACTGTGGAGGCCATGCATGGAGGCAGGACAGAAACAGACCGGAAAGACAGATACCGTTCTCTGGGTACTGGTTCTGATTCTGGTGGTATTGGGACTCGGGGCGCTTTTTTCGGCAAGTGAATATAATGGCAGAGTACGTTTCCACGACTCTGCCTATTATTTTAAAAAGCAGCTCTTTGCCACGGCACTGGGGCTGCTTGTTATGTATCTGGCATCACGGGTAGATTACCGGCTGTTTGTAAAGCTGGCGCCGGCTGCCTATATTTTTTCACTTTTTCTGTCTGCCGCAGTCCTGCTTTTCGGACAGGAGATCAATGGATCGAAGAGGTGGCTGAACCTGGGGCCGCTTTCCTTTCAGCCGTCGGAGTTTTCCAAGGTGGCAGTAATATTATTTCTGGTTTGGCAGATCAGCAATACAAAAAGCAAAACAACCGGATTCTGGTTTATCTGCAGGACTATGATGACCTTGCTTCCGGTAGCAGGTCTGGTGGGCTCCAATAACTTAAGCACAGCGGTGATCATTCTAGGGATCGGTGTGCTGCTGATCTTTGTGGCCAATCCCAGATATCTGCAGTTTCTCGCGCTTGGAGGTGCGGGGATAGGATTTATTGCGGTTTTTCTTGCTGCGGAGAGTTATCGTCTGGAACGCCTGGCAATCTGGCGGGATCCGGAAAAATATGAAAAAGGATTTCAGACCATACAGGGCCTGTATGCAATCGGAAGCGGAGGAATCTTTGGCAAGGGGTTCGGGAACAGTCTGCAGAAGCTGGGATTTGTCCCGGAAGCCCAGAATGATATGATATTTTCTATTGTGTGTGAGGAAACGGGGATACTGGGAGCCTTTCTGACACTTTTTCTGTTTGGCATTCTGATCTGGAGGCTTTGTATTCTGGCATTAAACTGCCGGGATCTGCAGGGAACGCTGCTGTGCGCCGGGATCATGGCACATATGGCGATCCAGGTGGTCCTGAATGTTGCAGTAGTAACGAATACGATTCCCAACACCGGGATCACTCTGCCCTTTGTAAGCTATGGCGGAACTTCTGTTGTTTTTCTTCTGGGGGAAATGGGGCTGGCCTTAAGTGTCAGCAGTCACAGACATGGAAGGATCACATAGAATAACAAGTAAGAGGCCCTTTTAGGAGTGGAATACTTGAATGAGATCGATGAGATCATCGTGACCGGAGGCAGGCCGCTGCATGGAAGCGTCCGGATCCAGGGGTCAAAAAATGCGGCACTTCCGGTTATGGCAGCAGCACTCTTAAGCACCGGGACCAGTGTACTGCGGGGATGCCCGAGAATCAGTGATGTATATTTGATGGAAAAGATCCTGAAATATCTGGGGGCAGAAACCTGGTGGGAAGGTCAAGATCTTTATCTGGACTGCAGCCATGCGGACGGCACCATGATACCGGAGGGTTATTCCGGAAAAATGCGTTCTTCCGTGATCTTAATGGGAGCAATGCTGGGGCGGAGCAAAAAGGCACAGACAGGATATCCCGGAGGCTGTGTGATCGGGAAGCGGCCGGTGGATCTTCATATCCAGGTTTTGCGCCGCCTTGGGGCAGCTGTGGTGGAAAACGGCGGGATGATCCGGGCATCCTGTGGAAAACTCCGCGGTGCAGAGATGTTTTTTCAAAAAAGAAGTGTAGGCGCTACAGAACAGGGCATTCTGGCAGCGGTCCTTGCAGAGGGGAAAACAGTTCTTAACGGCTGTGCCTGTGAACCGGAAATTTATTGGCTTTGCCACTATCTTACCGGAATGGGGGCAAAGATCCGGATTCGTGAAAAAGGCTGTATCTGTATTGAAGGAGTGGAGAAGCTTGAAGCCGGCGATGACTGCATTCCACCAGACCGTATTGTCGCCGGAACCTATCTCATGGCAGCGGCGGCAACCAGAGGAGAGATCATCCTGGAAAATCCGCCTCTGGAGGAAATGGGTGGAATCCTGGATGTATATCGGAAAATGGGTGGACAATGCCGCAGGGTAGGTGGTAAACTAATAGTCAACGGAAAAAATACAGGTTTTCCCCTGGAGCTTCTGGAAACAGAAGTTTATCCGGGATTTCCTACAGACCTGCAGTCTCCTGCGATGGCGGTACTGGCCACGATCCCGGGAGTGAGCAGGATCCGCGAGAAGATTTTTGAAGACAGATATAAAACAGCCTCATGGCTCTGTAAAATGGGAGCACAGATCCAGATCCGGGATGGAGTTGCTGTGATATACGGAGGGCAGCCCCTGACCGGTTGTACTGTGGAAGCAGAGGAGCTTCGCGGTGGTGCGGCACTTGTGATCGCAGCACTTGCCGCGCAGGGGATTACCAGGATCCGGGGCTGTTGTTTCATAGAAAGAGGCTATGAACATATCTGTGAGGATCTGACCGCACTGGGCGGTCTGCTGATAAAGGACAGAGGAACTTTATGAAAACATCAAAAAAAAAGTCACTGAAAGCAGTTGGCGTACTTCTTGTCCTGCTGCTGGCAGGAATTATTTTCTTTTTTACGTATTATCAGGTAGATGAAGTGCAGGTGATGGGCAGCAGCCATTATTCTGAAAAACAAATCAGGAAGATGGTACTCAGGGGACCGCTGGCATCCAATTCTGTTTTTGCACCGCTTCTTTATACTAAGCAGAACACAAAAGATGTTCCCTTTATAGAAGGCTATACCGTAACAAGGCTGAACCGGCACACCATCTGTGTCAGTGTGAAGGAGAAGGATATCGTTGGTTGTATCCCTTATCTGGACAGTTATATTTATTTTGACAGAAACGGTATTTTTGTGGAAGGGTCCACGGAACGTGACGAAAAAATCCCGTTTTTTGACGGGATCAAAGTCAAAAAAGTGATCCAGAACGAGAAACTCCCCATCAAGGATGAAACGGTGATGAATACGGCAGTTGCTCTTTCTACTATTTTTGCAAAAAATGATAAGGTTCCGGATCACATTGAATTTGAAGATGACGGACAGATCAGTCTTGTTTACGGGGATATCACAGTTAAACTTGGAAAGGATGAATATCTGGAAGACAAAATGACCAGAGTTCTGGCTATCCTTCCGATGCTTTCCGGAAAAAAAGGAATTCTCCATGCAGAAAATGTAAATGATAATTCCAAGAACATTACCCTGGAGCAGGAACAGGATGAGAGCCAGACTTCCGCAGAAAACTGGACCGGAGGCTATGATGAGGAAGGAAATTATACCGGAGAAGGCGAATATGACGAAAATGGTAACTATGTAGGACCGAAACCGCAGACGAATCTGGAGCATGCGCAGGAAAACTGGGTGGGTGGTTATGATGAAGAAGGAGATTACACAGGCAGTGGTGAGTACGATGCCAACATGACCTATGTAGGCGAAGCCCCCACAGAAGAAACCATGGCAGAAAAAGGAAACTGGAAGGGCGGTTACCGGGAAGACGGCGGCTATGACGGAGTCAGTGAATATGACCGTGATGGCAATTACGTAGGTACTCTGGAGGATTATCAGGCTTCGGCAGAAAGCTCCGGAGACGGAACAGACTCTGAAGATCCAGATGCTCAGAGTACGGATACCGAAGATACAGAAAATGAAGAAGACTCTTCAGACAGCAGTACGGACAGCACCGAGGAAGAGGCTGATTACAGCAGTGATCAGGAAGAAGGCGCTGAGGATTATGATGAAAATTCGTACAGCGATTACAGTGATGAGTCCGATTATGAGTAAAGATAAAAAAGCTTTCTTAATGTATAGTACCAGTATTTGGACATTTTGCCAGAGATTGTTTTGTAAATGTTTCGGTTAATAGAAACAGTGCCGAAATTTAGTGAAAAAAGTATAAAAAAACAAAATTAATGGTTGATTAATTACCGAAAAAAATATATGATATAACTATGTGTATATGTAGCTTGGAATAGATTATTACACTGAATCGGATATCAGGTAGAAATAAAGGAGGAAGTACATTGTTAGAGATAATGACGAATGAGGCTGAGTCTTCTGCGAAAATTATTGTAATTGGAGTAGGTGGCGCAGGTAATAATGCGGTAAACAGAATGGTGGAAGAGGCCATTGGCGGAGTTGAGTTTGTAGGTGTTAATACCGATAAACAGGCTCTGACACTGTGTAAAGCTCCGACTGTACTTCAGATTGGTGAGAAAATTACGAAAGGTCTCGGCGCCGGCGCACAGCCGGAGGTTGGACAGAAGGCAGCTGAGGAGAGCATTGAGGAAGTTAAGAAGATCATCGAGGGAGCGGACATGGTTTTCGTTACCTGTGGTATGGGAGGCGGAACCGGAACCGGAGCTGCTCCTGTGATCGCCGGTGCGGCAAAAGAGATGGGTATCCTGACTGTCGGTGTTGTTACCAAGCCTTTCCGTTTTGAAGCAAAGACCCGTATGAACAATGCACTTGCGGGAATCGAAAATCTGAAGAAAGCAGTTGACACTTTGATTGTCATCCCCAATGACAAGTTACTTGAGATCGTTGACAGAAGAACAACCATGCCGGAAGCACTGCGTAAGGCTGATGAGGTTCTTCAGCAGGCAGTACAGGGTATTACAGACCTGATCAATCTGCCGGCTCTGATCAACCTTGACTTTGCAGATGTACAGACAGTCATGACAGACAAGGGAATCGCTCATATCGGTATCGGTGAGGCAAGAGGTGATGACAAGGCTATGGAGGCTGTACAGCAGGCGGTATCTTCTCCGCTTCTTGAGACAACCATCAAGGGCGCTACTCATGTGATCATCAACATTTCCGGAGATATTTCTCTTATGGATGCCAACGATGCTGCAAGCTATGTACAGGAGCTTACAGGTGAGGATGCAAACATCATCTTTGGTGCTATGTATGATGATTCTGTTGCAGATTATGCGAGAATTACAGTTATTGCTACAGGTCTTACAGACAATAACCTTCAGAACACACCATTTGGAAATAGAGCTTCCAATTCTGTATTCGGAAACACCAAAAAAACAAGCCAGTCACAGCCAGGCGGTATGAACCTTAACATGCCAAGCTTCAGCCTGCCGACTATGAATTCCACACAGTTTGGAACAAAGGCTCCTACAAGCACTGTTCAGAAAAAGGACATCCAGATCCCGGATTTTCTTAAGAACAGATAATAAATGAACATGATAAGATCCGGCAGAGACTCCATCTGGAACGCTGCCGGATCTTTTTGACTTTCTGATCAAAAGAAACAGGAATGTCTGCTCTGTATGGAAACAGGATTTCTGTTCAGGATATCAGCATTCGCAGCTGAAAGTATCACATTTTGTATCACAGCAGCGATGTGCATTGTCACCGGATACATTGATGGAAGCTGCGGTGCATTTGCAGTGCTCATTGTAGGTGCAGTTGTGTGCTTTGCAGTCGATGTTAATGGTCTCACACCCACAGTAGGGATCTGCGGAATTTTTTACAGCACACTCTTCCTGGTCACGGAAGCTTTCACAGGCGGTGTCGTCCGCATAACGAGCATCTGCACCTTCGACACTGATGGATCCCCTGGAGCAGAGAGAATTTTTGTTATAGCAGCAGTTGTGTGCGGAGCATTTAAGACTTGTCATAAAAGTGTCCTCCTGATAATTATGATTTTACCGGAAACCGTTAGCCTGCCGGAATGCGCATCCTGTCTGATCGTCAGCACTGCGGTAAGGCTTGACAGATTCCGATGTTGCATAGTATGTCCGGAAGAAGAAAAATTTATACTCAAAAAATAAATACATAATAATATAAAAAACAGTTGACAAATAGCAGACACCATGGTATTCTCTTAGAGTACGTAGCGAAAAGAAAGCAGAGTTCACTCTCACCTCAGCGCTGAAGATAAGCGACTCAGGTCAATATTGCACAGTACTGCGAACGGACCAACCATCAGTGCGCAGGTGTAATTATTTGAAGTGTGGACATCTGTCTGCGCTTTTTTTGTGCGGCTTAAGCTACATTAATGAGAAAGAAAAAAATAATTCTATCATGTTCATGGAGGTGTACAACAATTAGCGGTTTAATGATTAACGAACAGATCAGAGACAGAGAGGTACGCTTGATTGGTCCGGACGGAGCTCAGCTTGGAATCGTGTCCGCCAGAGAAGCGATGGCGAAAGCGCAGGAGGCAGGACTTGACCTTGTAAAGATTGCCCCACAGGCGAAACCGCCGGTATGCAAGATCATCGATTACGGTAAATACCGTTACGAGCTTGCAAGAAAAGAAAAAGAGGCCAGAAAAAAGCAGAAAACCATCGATGTCAAAGAAGTGCGTCTTTCCCCGAACATTGATACGAATGATTTGAAGACGAAGGTAAATGCAGCAAGAAAGTTCCTTAGCAAGGGCGACAGAGTTAAGGTTACACTTCGTTTCCGCGGAAGAGAGATGGCACATATGTCCAGCAGTAGGCATGTGCTTGATGACTTCGCAGATCTTCTGTCCGATATAGCGACTGTAGAGAAGGCTCCGAAGGTAGAAGGCAGAAGCATGACTATGTTTCTGACTGAGAAACGGTAGATATCTCAGTCTTCACGGCAACAGCCGGGCAGAACGGGATGCTATATAAAATTTAGAAGTACCAAATCAAGGAGGAATTCATAATGCCAAAAATTAAAACTTGCAGAGCAGCAGCAAAGCGCTTTAAAAAAACAGGTACAGGAAAATTAGTAAGAAATAAAGCCTACAAGAGCCATATCCTTACAAAGAAATCTCAGAAGAGAAAGAGAAATCTGAGAAAATCTACTGTTGTTGATTCTACTAATGTAAAGAGCATGAAGAAAGTATTACCATATTTATAAGATAGAGAAGACGAACAGGAGGAGAATTAAGAAATGGCAAGAATTAAAGGCGGATTAAACGCAAAGAAAAGACATAACCGTACATTAAAACTGGCAAAAGGCTACAGAGGAGCCCGTTCCAAACAGTATAGAGTAGCAAAACAGTCTGTAATGAGAGCTCTTACAAGCTCCTATGCAGGAAGAAAACAGAAGAAACGTCAGTTCAGACAGCTCTGGATCGCTCGTATCAACGCAGCAGCAAGAATGAACGGACTTTCTTACAGCAAAATGATGCACGGCCTTAAGGTTGCAAACATCGACATCAACAGAAAGATGCTTGCAGAGATGGCTGTTAACGATGCAGCAGGCTTCACAGCTCTTGCTGAGATCGCTAAGAAAGCAATCGCATAAGTAAAGTATTAAGAGACGAAGGAGTCCAGGGAATTTTTCCCTGGATTTTTTTGTAAAAAAATTCAGACAATTTGCCGAAAAACGACACAAGCTGTACAGCGGACAAGTGTCCGCGTTGTGCAATCAGACGAAAAACAACAGATAACTAAATTTGCCCTTGAAATAAAAAATATGCGATGCTATAATTTTACCATTAAACATTAGTAACGCGACAAAGCGCAGGAGGAGAGATTATTATGAAGAATTGGAAGAAAGTAATCGGCGTTGCATCAGCAGCAGCGATGACAGCAGCGATGATGATGCCTACATCAGTTTTTGCAGCAGATGAGACATTTAAGATCGGTGTGATCGGACCGATGACAGGTGATTACGCACAGTACGGTACCAACGTATACAACGCAGCCAAGATCGCAGCTGATGAGATCAACGAGAACGGTGGATTCAACGGATATAAAGTAGAGATTCTTGACGCAGGTGATGACCAGGGAGATCCGGAGAAGGCTGTTAACGCATACAATGACCTGATCGATAAAGGAATGCAGATGCTCTGTGGAACTGTAACATCCGGTTCCTGTATCGCAGTAGGAGCTGAGGCAGCTGAGGATACATTCCTCTTCACACCATCCGCAACAGCACTTGACTGTATCACAGCAGGAACAAACGAGTTCCGTATGTGCTTCACAGACCCGGCACAGGGAACCAAATCTGCTCAGTACATTTCCGAGCACAAACTTGCAACGAAAGTAGCAGTACTTTATGATTCCGCTGCTGACTACAACTCCGGTGTACATGACGCATTCGTTGCAGCAGCTGCTGATGACGGACTTGAAGTAGTTGCAGATGAGGCTTACACAACAGACAGCAACACAGACTATTCTGTACAGCTTGCAAAGATCAAGAAGAGCGGCGCTGAGCTTCTTTTCCTTCCGAACTACTATTCCGACAATGCGCTGATCCTTCAGCAGGCATCTGAGGCAGGACTTGACATTAAATTCTTTGGTGTAGATGGCATGGATGGTATCCTCAATGTAGAGAACTTCGATAAATCCCTTGCAGAGGGTGTTATGCTTCTGACACCATTCTCCGCAACAGCTACAGATGAGAAGAGCCAGAACTTCGTAAAAGCATACGGCGATGCTCACAACGGTGAGATCCCGAACCAGTTTGCGGCAGATACATATGATGTACTTTACGCAATGCAGCTTGCAGCTGACGATGCAAAGATCACACCAGATATGGAAAATGCAGACATCAGTGCAGCAATGAGCGCATCCATGGCAAACATCGAGCTTGACGGACTTACCGGAAAAGCAAAATGGACCGAGGATGGCGAGTGTGATAAAGAGCCGAAAGCATTCGAGATCAAAGACGGTGCTTATGTAGAGATGAAATAAGTAATTTCTGTTAACGTTAGGGGTCAGGGGACGGTCACCTTTAGTGGGAACCGTCCCCTTTTTCCCTTATCAATAAACAATTAAAAGAGGTGCGTTATGAGTTTTATATCTTATTTAAAAGACGGCATCAGTCTTGGCAGTATCTATGCAATCATCGCACTTGGATATACCATGGTTTATGGTATTGCCAAGATGCTGAACTTTGCACACGGAGATGTTATCATGGTGGGAGCTTATATCATCCTTACCTGTATCACAAGAGGCGGCATGTCACCGATCCTTGCTGTGATCCTTTCCGTTGTGATCTGTACACTGCTTGGTGTTGTCATTGAGAAGGTAGCTTACAGTCCACTTAGAAAAGCTTCCTCAAACCTGGCCGTTCTTATCACGGCTATCGGTGTCAGTTATCTGCTTCAGAACCTGGCACTTCTGATCTTCGGCGCAGACGCCAAGAGCTTCGTAGCTGTTATCAAAGTTCCGTCCATCACACTGTTTGACGGTGAGCTTACCATCAAGGGAATCACCATCGTAACCATCCTTGCATGTATCATCATCATGGTGGGACTTTCCCTCTTTGTAAAAAAGACAAAACCTGGCCGTGCCATGCAGGCGGTTTCCGAGGACAGAGATGCGGCACAGCTGATGGGAGTTAACGTCAATGCGACAATTTCCCTCACATTTGCCATCGGTTCCGGACTTGCAGCGATCGCAGGCCTTCTGCTCTGTCAGACTTATCCGACACTGACTCCGTACACAGGAGCCATGCCTGGTATCAAAGCTTTCGTAGCTGCTGTATTCGGTGGAATCGGTTCGATTCCGGGAGCTATGGTCGGCGGCATCCTTCTGGGAATCATCGAGATCTTCGGAAAAGCTTATATTTCTTCCCAGGTTGCAGATGCGATCGTATTTGCAGTCCTGATCGTCGTGCTTCTTGTAAAACCTACCGGACTGTTCGGCAAGAACATCCAGGAGAAAGTGTAAGGTGGCCGATATGAAGAATATGAAAAACAAAACAACAAAAAATAACATGATCAACTATGGAATTGTCATTGTGCTTTTTGTGATCGTACAGGCACTTTCCTCAACTGGAAATCTTTCCAGACTTCTTATGGGACTTCTTGTTCCCCTTTGTGTTTATACCATTGCATCAGTTTCCCTGAACCTGGTAGTCGGTTTTTCCGGTGAGCTGAGCCTTGGACATGCGGGCTTCATGTGCGTGGGAGCTTTTTCCAGTGCCCTGTTTTCACAGGTTGCTGCAGACTCCATTCCGCAGGTTCCTCGCTTTATCCTTGCAATCCTTGTAGGTGCGGCAGTTGCAGCACTGTTCGGTGTGATCATCGGTATTCCGGTACTTCGTCTCCGCGGTGACTACCTGGCTATTGTTACACTGGCTTTTGGTGAGATCATCAAGAACCTGATCAATGTACTTTACATTGGCGTGGATGACAAAGGACTTCACGTTGCAACAAGTGCAGCCGGTCTTCATCTGGAAGCCGGCGGAAAGCAGATTCTCAAAGGTGCCCTTGGTATTTCGGGAACAGCAACTCTTTATAAAGATATCAAGAATTACTTTTTCCTGATCGGCGTGATCCTGCTTCTTCTCACATTGTTTATTGTACAGAACCTTGTAAACTCCAGAAGCGGACGTGCTATTATGTCAACCAGGGACAACCGTATTGCAGCGGAGTCTGTAGGAATCAATATCACCAGATATAAGCTGCTGGCATTTACCATTTCTGCAGCCCTTGCAGGAGTGGCAGGTGTGCTGTATGCACATAACCTTTCTCTTCTTAAGGTTTCTGTATTTGATTACAACATGTCCATCCTGGTACTGGTATATGTGGTACTTGGCGGGATCGGAAATATCAGAGGATCGATCATTGCAACCATTATCCTCTATGCACTGCCTGAGCTTCTCCGTGGATTCGCAAACTACCGTATGCTGATCTATGCTATCGTACTGATCATCATGATGCTCTTTAACTGGGCACCGGCAGCAAGAGACTGGAGAGCACGTATGGTAGAGAAATTCAAAGGCAAAAAAGAGAAAAAGGAGGTGGCCTGATCATGGCAATGCTGGAAGTAAATAATCTGTCTATCCAGTTCGGCGGTCTTCGTGCTGTTGACGGCTTTAATATGACCATTGAGAAGGGACAGCTCTATGGACTGATCGGACCTAACGGCGCCGGTAAGACAACAGTATTCAATCTTCTCACAGGCGTGTATAAGCCTACCGAGGGAATCATTAAACTGGACGGCCAGGACATCACAGGAAAAAGCACCATTGAGATCAACAAGGCCGGAATCGCTAGAACTTTCCAGAATATCCGTCTTTTCAAGGATATGCCGGTTCTTGACAATGTAAAAGTAGGACTTCACAATCATCATCCATATTCCACACTGACCGGGATCTTAAGACTGCCGAAATATTACAAGGTAGAAAAAGAGATGAACGAACGTGCCATGGAGATACTGAGGGTGTTTGATCTGGATAAGGAAGCAGACACTCTGGCAGGTAACCTGCCTTATGGTAAACAGCGTAAGCTGGAGATTGCCAGAGCTCTTGCCACAGAGCCGAAGCTTCTTCTCTTGGATGAGCCGGCGGCTGGTATGAACCCGAATGAGACACAGGAGCTGATGGATACTATCCGTTTTGTGCGGGAGCATTTTGATATGACTGTTCTTCTGATCGAGCACGACATGAAACTGGTGGGCGGTATCTGTGAGGAACTTACAGTTCTGAACTTCGGTCAGGTACTGATCCAGGGTGAGACATCTGCAGTGCTGAAAGACCCGACGGTTATCACTGCATATCTGGGAGAATAAGGAGGAACGAGACAATGGCAATGTTGGAAGTAAAGGACCTCCAGGTCTATTATGGTGTGATCCAGGCTCTGAAGGGAATTTCTTTTCATGTAAATCAGGGAGAGGTTATTGCGCTGATCGGTGCCAACGGTGCCGGAAAGACAACCACACTTCAGACACTTACCGGAATTCTTTCTCCGAAGTCCGGAAGCATTGTGTTTGAGGGAAAAGACCTCACAAGAACACCAGCCCATAAGATCGTAGAAATGGGAATGGCACACGTTCCGGAAGGAAGACGAGTATTTGCGGATATGTCCGTTTATGAGAATCTTCTTCTTGGAGCTTACACAAGAAAAGACAAGGCAGAGATCGCAGAGAGCCTTGCTGGTGTATACAAGAGATTTCCGCGTCTGGAAGAACGTAAAGGACAGCGTGCAGGAACACTTTCCGGTGGTGAACAGCAGATGCTTGCCATGGGACGTGCACTGATGAGCAGACCAAGGATCATTTTGATGGATGAGCCGTCCATGGGTCTGTCGCCGATTTTTGTAAATGAGATTTTTGACATTATCCGCGAGGTAAGTGAGAGCGGAACTACAGTGCTTCTGGTTGAGCAGAATGCGAAGAAGGCTCTTTCCATTGCGGACAGAGCGTACGTTCTGGAAACAGGAAGCATTACTATGGATGGAAAGGCAGAGGATCTTCTGAATGACGAGGCCGTTCAGAAGGCATATCTTGGAGAGTAGGGGGAAAGACATGGATAATTTCGTAATTACCATTGCAAGACAGTATGGAAGCGGTGGACGTACCATCGGAGAGGAGCTTGCAAAGAAATTAGGGATTTCTTACTATGACAAGGATATCATCCGCATGGCATCTGAGGAGAGCGGCATTCATGAGCAGCTCTTTGGAAGGGCAGATGAAAATGTCAGCACAAAGCAGAGATTTTTTGCAAAGTCCGGAATCTACAAGGGTGAGCTGATCCCGCCTCAGAGCAAGGATTTTACATCCGATGAGAACCTGTTTAATTATCAGGCAAAGGTGATCCGGCAGCTGGCAGAAACAGAGTCCTGTGTGATCATCGGACGTTGTGCAAATATGATCCTGAAGGATTATTCCAATGTTCTTCGTGTGTTTGTTTACGGAGACTGGGATTTCCGTATCCGTGAGGCAAGTAAGAAACTCAGCGGAACTACAAAGGATATTGAGAAATTTATGCATAAGGATGACAAACGCAAAGAAGATTTCTGCAAACGTTTCATGGGTGTTGACTGGGCAGACATGACGAAATATAATCTGTGCCTGGATAACGGTACCCTTGGTTATGAGAAATGCGTGGAGGAGATCGAGAGTGCACTTGAGATCCTGAAAAAATAAGACATATATCAGAGAATATTCCCCGGGAAAGAAAAGCCAAAAGTCTTTTCCCGGGGATTTTTTCATATATTGTGGAAAAGTATATTTGATCCGGCGGGAAATATGGATAAGCGAAAAAAATATTTCTGTGTAGTGGCAATGGTATTGATCCTGCTCAGCGGATATGGAAAAATCTCAGACAGTGCATTTCGGATGCGGGTGACCAGAATGATCGCCGGTGAGGGGATGTTCCGGCTGGTGGCGGCGCAGTACAGACAAAAAGTAGCAGAACCGGTGGCTGAGACAGCCTCTGACAGAAGCGAAAAAGAGGATCGTCCACGTGTGGCTCTTACCTTTGATGATGGACCGCATGCAACATATACACCTCTGCTTCTGGATGGCCTGCGGAAGCGTGGGATCCATGCCACATTTTTTCTTATGGGAAAAAATATCCGGGGAAATGAGGAGATCGTAACGCAGATGCAGAGAGACGGTCATCTCATCGGTAATCACACGTATGATCACGTGCAGCTTGATAAGCTTCCCGGTGATCAGGCCTGTCAGCAGATCATAAAGACGAATAATGAGATCTACGAGATCACCGGAGAATATCCCATGTATCTTCGCCCGCCCTACGGTGCATGGCCGAAGGATCTGGAGCTCTGTGTGACCATGCTGCCGGTATTTTGGGATGTGGATACCCTGGACTGGAAATCAAAAAATGTCCGTTCTGTGGAAAATATCGTAAAAAGACAAGTGAAGGATGGCTCCATTATCCTGATGCATGACAGCTTTTCTACATCCGTGGAAGCGGCCCTGGAGATCGCGGATATGCTTACGGAAGAAGGATATGACCTGGTAACTGCAGATCAGCTGCTGGTGATGTAACTGTGATTTGCCGAAAAGGCAGAAACGATTGCTTTTTTATGTGCAAACAGGTAAAATTATAAAAATAAGGAATCTGTCCGTATGCCGGAAACAAATGAAACGATCGTTGCCGGATACAGATCTATGAAAAGAATACGGATCGTGAATATCTGCTTTTTACAGAAAATACAGGAGTGAAAGCCATGGATTTATTTGAATACGCAAAGTCAAAAACGCTGGATCAGGAGTCACCTCTTGCATCCAGGCTGCGTCCGCGAACGCTGGATGAGGTGGTGGGACAGCAGCACATCGTAGGAAAAGATAAATTGCTGTATCGTGCCATAAAGGCGGATAAGCTGACATCTGTTATCTTTTACGGCCCTCCGGGAACCGGAAAGACCACCCTGGCAAAAGTCATCGCCAATACCACAAGCGCCAGCTTTACCCAGATCAATGCAACCGTAGCAGGGAAGAAAGATATGGAAGCAGTTGTAAAGCAGGCACAGGACGATCTCGGCATGTATGGGAAAAAGACCATTCTGTTCATCGATGAGATCCATCGTTTCAACAAAGGCCAGCAGGATTACCTTCTTCCCTTTGTGGAGGACGGAACCATCATTCTTATCGGGGCCACAACAGAGAATCCATATTTTGAGGTAAACGGAGCGCTTCTTTCAAGATCGATCATCTTTGAATTGAAGTCCCTGGAGATACCGGAGATAAAGGAACTGATCTTGCGTGCGGTTAACGATCCGGAACGTGGAATGGGAAGCTATGGGGCGGTGATCGAGGAGGATGCTCTGGAGTTTCTGGCAGATATGGCAGGAGGAGACGCCAGAAGCGCCTTAAACGCCATAGAACTGGGAATCCTCACCACACCTCGTGATACAGACGGTAAGATCCATCTGACCCTTGAGGTGGCTTCTGAGTGTATCCAGAAGCGGGTGGTGCGCTACGATAAGAACGGGGACAATCATTATGATATCATTTCTGCCTTTATCAAGAGCATGCGAGGCTCCGACCCGGATGCGGCAGTCTATTATCTGGCAAAAATGCTCTATGCAGGAGAAGATGTGAAATTTATCGCAAGAAGGATCATGATCCTTGCTTCCGAAGATATCGGAAACGCAGATCCCCAGGCCCTCTGCGTGGCAACGGCAGCAGCACAGGCAGTGGAACGTGTGGGAATGCCGGAGTCCCAGATCATTCTTTCCCAGGCAGTTACATACATGGCCTGTGCACCCAAGAGCAATTCTGCAGTAAATGCCATACAGGAAGCCATGCGCTGCGTGAAGGCGAAGAAGACAACCGTTCCGGTGCATCTGCAGGATGCCCATTATGGTGGCCACGAAAGTCTGGGTCATGGTATCGGATATAAATATGCCCATGATTATCCGAACCATTATGTAAACCAGCAGTATCTGCCATCAGAGATCCAGGGGGAACATTTTTACGAGCTCAGTGATATGGGATATGAAAAGAAACTGAAAGAGCATATGAAGAAGATCCACGAAGAAGCGAAATAAATGAATATAAGTAAAACGGAGGAGCCTCTCAGAGAAGCTCCTCCATTATTTTGTCATAAACATTCTGGTATTTATAAGGCCAGCTTTCACATACAGACTGTGCAGCAGCAAGATTTGGCACATTGATGCTGAGATCAACGATGCTGACGCCGCTTTCGATGATCCGCAGACGTACCGAGTAGCTGCCCTCTTTGGTGGGATAGTAATCTGCAGGAGTCAGGAGATGTTCTTCGATCTTGCGGTGGAGGGAATTGAGATATTCTTCCACTTCTTTCTTGATGTCAGAGGAAAGTTCTTTGGAAAAATATTTCAGAGTGTTTTTTCCCTCGGAGGTCAGTCGATAGTAACTGCGGTTGGACTGTGAAGACATTTCCACCAGATCTGCCTCCACAAGTTCGGAAACTGCCTGCTGGAGCTGAAAATAATTGGTGTATTTCCGGTCCAGGATAAAATCGGTGATCTGGGAATTTGTGAGATCCCCATCGGAATTCTGCAGCATATATAAAATAATAAGCTTATAGGTTGTAAAAGGTGATGCCATAAGAATCCTCCTTTTTACTGGCTGCGGGAAAGGGCTTCGAGAGCTTTTCCCTGAAAACTTGCTCTTTCTTTCATCCGGTGATGAAGAAGGTTTAAAACTTCTCGTTTGCGGCTGGCCCATAAAGGTGCGATCAGCAGATCCTTCGGTCCGTCGCCGGTGACCCGGTGGATCACAATATCCGGTCTGAGATGTTCCAGACAGTCAATGACAAGGTTCAGATACTCGTCCCGTTCATAAGTGCGGAAAAGACCAGCTTCATGATCAGCGGCAAGATCTGTACCACGCAGTACATGAAGAAGCTGCAGCTTGATCCCCTGGATATCCATGGCGTTCAGATAAGCCATTGTTTCCAGGATATCCTTCCGGCTTTCGCCGGGAAGCCCCAGGATGGTGTGGACGATCACTTCGATGCCGCCTGCGCGGAGATTTTTCACTGCGGTATCAAAACAGGACAGTGGATAGCCGCGCCGTATATATCTGGCGGTATCTTCATGGATAGTCTGGAGTCCCAGCTCCACCCACACCGGTTTGATCTGGTTCAGGGAATAAAGAAGCTCCAGTACATCATCTCCCAGACAGTCCGGTCTGGTACCAATGGACAGTGCCACGATATCCGGATGGGAGATGGCTTCTGTGAAGATCTTACGCAGGTGTTCCACAGGAGCGTATGTGTTTGTATATGCCTGAAAATAGGCGATATATTTATGAATCGGGCGTTTGGAAGAGAGACTTTTGATCTGTGTGTTGATCTGCTCTGTAATGGAAAGAGCGGCGTTTGCTGCAAAATCTCCGCTTCCGCCCTGGCTGCAGAAAATGCAGCCTTTTTTGCCCAGGGTGCCGTCACGGTTGGGACAGGACATGCCGCCGTTTAATGCAACCCGGTAGACCTTTTCGCCGTATCGCTCCCGGAGCATATAGTCCAGAGAATGATAAGGCTTGTCGTTCCAGCGCTTCATTATGCCTCTTTCGGTTCGTTTTTCTCTTCGCCGTTTTCTTCGTTTTCATCTTTCGGTATATAGTTATCGAAGATCTTTACAAAGATCTTTGATTTCCAGTAGGCCAGCGTGGAAAATCCCATTAGAATAAAAAGCATGATCAGGATGGATGTAAACTGTGCGTAGCTCACATAAGCAAAAAGCCACATCAGTAGGAGTGGAGACGCAGAGATCACAAGCATCAAAAGTGTCAGCGGAAGATGGCGGACGGACATCAGGAATGCATTTACAAAGGTATTCTTGACGGAATTAAAAAATTTGGAAAGGATCGGATAAATGTACAGAAGGATCATCGCATAGATCAGTGCAAATGCAATGAACAGACTGAAAAGTCCTTTGTACATAGCTCCGCTTCCGGCTCTGGCGATCCGAAGATCGATAAACAGAACAGCAGCGGTGAGGAGCATGATGATATTGATGATGGTCGCCTGTTTGAAGTTCTGTTTGAATGAGCGAAAAAAGCTGCGGGCAATATAAGATTCTTCGTCTCTTGCCATCTTCAGTGTGACATAGTAGAGAGCTGTTATGGAGGCGCCTGCGGTGACAACCGGAATACAGCAGAGGATGCACAGAAAATTCAGAAGAAGCAGGTCTGCTACGCGTCCCATGAACACGAAGAATTTGTTGTCCATGTTGAAAAAACGATTCATTTGATAAGTCTCCTTTTCTTTTGGATATTATTTTAAGTATACCCAATCACAGCAGAAAAAGCAAATCCCAAATGTTTTCCGGGGCAGTGGAAATGGGAAAATCATGTGTCCGCTATAGAAAGACAAAATAGCGAAATAGTTTATTAAATTTCCTTAAAAGGCTTGCTTATCACGATTTAGAGTGTTAAAATATCAGTATTGTATTAGACGAAATTTATGTATTTTAAAGGAGCGTAACAATGAGCAAAAAAATCAGGACGGAGGCTGTGGATCATCTTTTTGAAGCGATCCTGTGCCTGAAGGATAAGGAAGAGTGTTATACATTTTTTGAGGATGTGTGCACCATCAATGAGCTGCTTTCTTTATCTCAGCGCTTCGAGGTAGCCAAGATGCTTACTGATAAGCGTACATACCTTGATATTTCCGAGAAAACAGGAGCTTCCACAGCTACGATCAGCCGTGTGAACCGTTCCCTGAACTATGGAAATGATGGTTATGAGATGGTATTTGCACGTATGAAGAAGGATAACGGGGAGCAGGGCGGCGAAGCAGAATAAGGCTTACGTCCATACCGTGATGATAACGGATAATGCTGTAACGAAAAAGAGACAGACGATCGTGCGTCTGTCTCTTTTTTTCGGTGCGCCCGGCGACGCACGTTTATGACCGGATGTGAGCTCTGGATATTATTTGTCTTTTTTTGAGGAATCCGTATCTTTTGAGGAATTCATGTGGTCGATCATGTTTTCGATGATCATTTTTTTCATGTATACGTCGAAGCTAAGAAGACAGATAAAGGAAAACTGGTGAAGGAATTCCTTATCCTCCGGGTCGGCGTCCTCAAAAATTTCTCCGGCACTTTTGAAACGGTGCATAAGATCCTTTTCCAGGTAACGGATCTGTGACTGCTCCATACTGAAAACCTCCTGGTAGATGTAAGTCATGTCCTTTTCTGTAACGGACTTGAAGTATTTCTCGGTGATCGGTCCCAGAAGGGTCTGGATATCACTGATGGAGAGGATATTCTTAAAATAGTAGATAAAGATCAGCATTAGCAGATGCTCCCGGGAATAGCGCTTCTTTTCCGGCGGGGGAAGGAGCTTGTTCTTTGCGTAATTGTTGATCATGGTCTTGGTCAGGATCTTGTCATCATCATGACGCTTGGTGGAAGCGAGATTATCTTCCATAAAGGTTGTGACCTGATCCATGTAAAGAGCAATATTGGGAATTTCATCGGGTTTTATATAATCAAGCTCAGCAATTTTTGCAAAAATGCTGTTCATCATTTCTTTTTCGTTTTCTGTCATCGCATTATCACCTCTGCTCCCTATTATATAGTTTTAAATACTACTTGTAAAGAAACTTTTTTTCAGAGAGGTGGGTTTACCGGAAAGTAAAGTCATGATAGTATATAAAGATACTGTTCATATGGAAAAAGAAATGGAGATCAAAATGAGTATACATGATGCTTTGGACACATTGAATCCTATGCAGCGGGAAGCTGCTGTACATACAGAGGGACCACTTCTGATCCTCGCAGGAGCCGGTTCCGGAAAAACAAGAGTGCTGACCCACAGGATCGCCTATTTAATGGAAGAAAAGGGTGTAAACCCATGGAATATCCTGGCGATCACCTTTACCAACAAGGCCGCCAGTGAGATGCGGGAACGTGTGAATAAAATTGCGGGAATGGGTGCGGAGAGCGTATGGGTCTCCACCTTCCATTCCGCCTGCGTGAGGATCCTGCGCAGACATATTGAGGTGCTGGGCTTTGGCAGTAATTTTACCATTTATGATGCCGACGACCAGAAAACAGTCATGAAGGAAATCTTCCGGAAGTTTGATATCAATACCAAGATCTACAAGGAACGCGCTGTTCTTGCTGAGATTTCCCATGCCAAGGATGAACTGATCACACCGGAAGAGATGGAGCTGAATGCGGGCGGCGATCCGGATGCACGGAAGATTGCCGGTATGTATAAGGAATATCAGTCTATCCTCCGGGGAAACAATGCGCTGGATTTTGATGATCTGATCGTGAAGACTGTGGAGCTTTTTCAGCATAATCCGGATATCCTGGACTATTATCAGGAACGTTTCAAATATATTATGGTGGATGAGTATCAGGATACTAATACTGCCCAGTTTAAATTTGTAAGTCTTCTTGCTGAGAAATACAAGAATCTCTGTGTGGTTGGTGATGATGATCAGTCCATCTATCGTTTTCGTGGAGCAAATATCGGGAATATCTTAGGCTTTGAGAAGGTTTTTCCTGAGGCTAAGGTGGTGCGCCTGGAACAGAATTACCGTTCTACCCAGAATATCCTCAATGCAGCCAATGAGGTGATCGTCAATAACACAGAGCGTAAGGAAAAACGCCTCTGGACAGAGAACGAAGAGGGCGATAAAGTACATTTCCGTCAGTTCAACAACGGATTTGAGGAAGCGGAGTATGTTGCAGGAGAGATCATCCAGGGGCGCCGCAACGGGAAGTTCCAGTACAAGGACTGTGCAGTACTTTATCGGACCAATGCCCAGTCTCGTCTCTTTGAGGAGAAATTTCTCCTGGCAAATGTTCCTTATAAGATTGTCGGCGGCGTGAATTTTTATGCCCGCAAAGAGATCAAGGATCTGTTAAGCTATCTGAAGACCATTGACAATGCCAGTGATGATCTGGCTGTGCGCAGGATCTTAAATGTGCCAAAAAGAGGGATCGGACTCACCAGCATCGGCCGTGTCCAGGACTATGCGGATATGATGAACCTGAGCTTTTACGATGCGCTACGCGTGGTGGAGGAAGTACCGTCCATTGGCAGGGCAGCAGGAAAGATCAATGATTTTGTATCCTTTATCCAGGGACTGAAAAGTAAGGCAGAGGCCTATACAGTCCGTGAAACCCTGGAAGAGGTCATTGAGCTTACCGGTTATGTGAAGGAACTGGAGGCAGAGAAAACGGAGGAGGCCCAGGCGAGGATCGAAAATATCGATGAGCTGATCTCCAAGACAGAATCCTTCCAGGAAGCCATGGAGGAGGCCGGACAGCCGGCAACACTTTCTGCATTTCTGGAGGAGATCGCACTGGTGGCAGATATCGATTCTGTTGATCCGGATCAGGATTATGTGCTGCTGATGACCCTTCACAGTGCCAAGGGACTGGAATTCCCCAATGTATTTATCGTGGGAATGGAGGACGGTGTTTTTCCGGGATATGCTTCCATCTGGTCCGGTGATCCGTCGGATATCGAGGAGGAGCGAAGGCTCTGTTATGTGGGGATCACCCGTGCCATGAAGGAACTGACTTTAACCTGTGCAAAACAGCGGATGATCCGTGGGGAGACTCAGTATAACCGTGTGTCACGTTTTGTAAGGGAGGTTCCACGGGAGCTGGTAGATCTTGGACATACCATTCAGGAGAAAAAGCCCAGAGTAGATGATATCGTATCTCCGAAAAGCGCCTATGCCCAGATGAAAATGAATTTCCAGGCAAAGAGCACCCTGCAGAAAAAAGATTTCACAGTGAAGAAGGCGGACAGCCTGGACTATGGTGAGGGAGACACGGTCCGTCATGTGAAATTCGGAGTCGGTATCGTAAAAAATATCGCAGACGGCGGCAGAGACTACGAAGTGACGGTAGACTTTGACAAAGTCGGCGTGAAAAAAATGTTCGCCGGTTTTGCCAAGCTGAAAAAGATCTGAGAGGGATCTCTCCGGGCAGACTATTTCTGCAAAAAACTGTAAAAATCCGGCCTCAAGGTTGTAATTGGAAAACCGGTATGTTAGAATCAGTATCAGCGTAATTGAATTGCTGTGAAGTGAACAGTATCACCGGCACATATGCTGCCGGATACTGTGAGAGGGAATCGGGTAAAAAGCCTGAGCGGTTGCGGCCACTGTATACAGAAGAAGGGATTTCACATGCCATTGCAGAAACTCATGTGAGAAGGCGAAATCCCGATGTCAGAGAGATTCTGGAGAAAATTCTGATACATCATTCATGATCGGCTAAAAGATGAATGGTGTATCAGTTTTTATTTTGCGGAGTTTTTTCTGAGTCTGTAAGTCAGGAAACCTGCTTGACAGTATGTAAGTGGGAGCTTCCGTACAAAGTGTTCCGTGCAGATTTTATGAAGCCCCATCTTTTCGGTTACCCATAGGCAACAGGAGATAAAACAGGCGAAAAGAGAGGAAATGAAATGAAAAACAAGTATGTATCCACAAGAATCATGGCAATGGTAATGGCAGCGGCAATGACCGTATCAGCAGCTCCGGCTGTTTATGCCGCAGAGAGAGCAGACTCCGAGACCATCAAGGAAGACAACCAGCCGGCAGCAGAAGACAGTACAGAGTCTGCAGACACCGAAGATTCTTCCGCAGAGGCAACCAAGACAGAATATCCTCTGACCATCACAACCTATGATTACGATGGAAACGAAATCGAAACCACTTATGAAAAAGCACCGGAAAAAGTCCTTGCTGTATATCAGGGAAGCATTGAGACTATGCTCGCACTTGGTCTGGAAGACCACCTGGTAGCTACCGCAGGTCTTGATAATGAAGTTCCGGAAGATCTCAAAGAAGCATTCTCAAAAACAAATTATCTTGACGAATTTACCCCATCCCTTGAAACTGTAACAATGCTGGAGCCGGACATGATCTTATCCTGGAGCTCTCTTTTCTCTGATAAGAATCTGGGAAATGTAACAGACTGGATCGACAAAGGCTGCAACACCTACTACAACACCAATACTCGTCCGGACGGCGACAGAACACTGGAAAATGAATTCACAGATATCTTAAATATCGGAAAGATCTTCGATGTACAGGACAAAGCACAGGCTATCGTTGATGATGCAAAAGCAGTGATCGACAAAACTCTTACTGCAACTGCAGATGTAAAAGACAAACCAAGCGTAATGGTATTGGAGCCTCTTGGAGATGACATCACAAACTATGGCGTAAAGAGCCTTGGCGGAGATATGGTAACACAGTTAGGCGCAACTCTTGCAAACCCGGATGCTTCCACCGTTGGAAAAGAGGATATCATCGCAGCCAACCCTGACGTGATCTTTGTGGTTTACATGCCATATGCAGGAGATGATCCGGAAACTGTTAAGAACAGCCAGCTTGCAGTGATCCAGGATGATGAGTCCCTGAAGAGCCTTGACGCAGTAAAGAACGGACGTGTTTACCCGATCATGCTCAGTGAGATGTATGCAAGTGCAACACGTACCCAGGACGGAATCGAAACTTTTGCAAAGGGATTATATCCGGACGTAAATCTTGACTGATCGGAGAAAATGCAGTGAAAGAAACAGCTTCACAGAGAAAAAAAGATAAGGTGCTCAGAACATCCATGTATGTGGCAGTTCTCATCGGACTTGCAGGATTCCTTATTTTTTCCATACTTGCAGCCATCACTTTTGGAAATGCGGATCTGTCACTGAAGGATGTATACAGCGTTATCGCTTATAAATTGTTTCATATAAAAAGTCTGTCCGCCTATGCGGAAGGCGCAGTTCATGATGTTGTGTGGCTGATCCGGCTGCCTAGAGTCCTTCTGGCTCTGGCAGTTGGAATGGCTCTTTCCGTGTGCGGCGTGGTGATGCAGGCTATCGTGCAGAACCCGCTGGCAGACCCGTATGTGCTGGGTATCTCATCTGGTGCATCTCTGGGTGCCACACTGGCCATCATGCTTGGAATCGGAAGCTTTCTTGGTGGAAACTCTGTGGGAATCACAGCTTTCATTGGCGCGATGATCACTTCTTTTGCGGTGATCGCCATTGCAAACATGGGTGGAAAGGCAACTTCCGCAAAACTGATCCTTGCGGGAATGGCGGTCAGCGCAGTCTGTTCTGCTTTTTCCAATTTTGTCATTTATATTACCAATGACAAAAATGCGGCAACAGAAGTTATGAAGTGGAGCATGGGAAGTCTTGCCGGAGCAAGCTGGACCAGAGTGGGTGTAATGTTTCCGGTCACGCTGGTGTGCGTGGCTGTTTTCTGGACGCAGTACCGGAACCTGAATCTGATGCTTCTGGGAGATGACGTATCCATTACCCTTGGAACAGATCTGCACAGACTGCGGACTTTTTATCTGATCGTTGCTTCTGTTATGATCGGATTTGCCGTGTACTGTGCCGGTGTGATCGGATTTGTGGGACTGGTGATCCCTCATGTGGTCCGGATCCTTTTTGGAACAGATCACAGAAAACTGCTCCCCTTAAGTGCGCTTCTTGGTGCATCGTTTCTGATCTGGTGCGATGTGGCATGTCGTGTGATCCTTAAAAATTCCGAGATGCCCATCGGTGTGCTGGTATCCATTATCGGTGCTCCCTGCTTTATTTATCTGCTTGTGCGGAAATCCTATGGATTCGGAGGTGCCCGGTAATGAAGATCACCACAGAAAATATTCAGGTTGGTTTTCACGCCAGACAGATCCTGAAGGGAATCTCCATGGAATCCAAGGATAAGGAACTGGTAGGAATCATCGGACCAAACGGAAGCGGAAAATCCACTTTGCTGAAATGCATTTACCGTATTCTGAAACCAGACGCAGGAGCCGTGTATCTGGACGGCGAGGAGCTTCATTCCATGAGTGTTCGAAGCTCTGCGAAAAAAATGGCCGTGGTGGCACAGCACAATTATTATAATTTTGATTTTACGGTCCGCGAGGTGGTTCTTATGGGGCGTGCGCCTCATAAAAAGACTCTGGAACGGGACAATGCAAAAGATTACCAGATCGTGGATGAAGCGCTGAAAACCGTACAGATGGAGGCGTTTGCAGACCGTACCTTTTCCACTCTTTCCGGAGGAGAGCAGCAGAGGGTGATCCTGGCAAGAGCACTTGCCCAGCAGACCTCTGCACTGATTCTGGATGAGCCTACCAATCATCTGGACATTACCCACCAGATCATGCTGATGGAGCTGGTGAAAAAACTTAATGTAACCGTGATCTCTGCTATTCACGATCTGAATATTGCAGCAGCATACTGTGATAAGATCTATGTACTGAAGGACGGAGTTCTGGAAGGTTATGGAACGCCGGAAGAAGTCCTGACCCCGGAGCTGATCCGCAGGATCTATAAAGTAGAAGCGGAGATCGTTTACGACAGCCGCGGAAAGATGCATATTTTGTTTTTATGATTCTGGCTGTGAGGCGGGATGCATAGAGGGAAAAAGATGAAAAAGATCGGGATTTTGACATGCCTTAATTCCAATGATGTGTGTACCAGGGCAGGATGTCTGTCTGCATTTCGGGAAAGAAGAGATTTTTTTTCCGACTATCCGGAAGATACGATTCTGGCAGCTGTGATGACATGCAACGGATGCAAAGAAACCAATGCAAAAGAACCTGCTGAAGATGAGGGGATTTTGGAAAAGGCAGACCGGCTGGTCAGTGAAAAGATCAGCGTCATCCATGTCGGGGTATGCCGTCTGAATGAGGAAAAAAAGGAATGTCCGCGGATAACACAGATCTGCGGTCTGATAGAAGAACGCGGGATCAAAGTGATCCGAGGAACCCATAAAGAATAAGAGAAAACCGCCGTATCTTTCCGGAAATGCCGGAAATACGGCGATTTTTTTACAGAATGTTTCTGCGAAAATTTGTGTAAGTTCTGGTAAAACCAGACATATGGTGGTATAATAAGAACATTAAAAAAAGGCTCGGGTGCAGCGACCTCAAAAAACGCTGCGCTGCAGATTTACTGACAGACAGTACAGCCGAACAGAAAGAAAGGATGGTGCAGTGTTATGAATTTAAATACAACAAAACTTGAAGAACTGCTCGCAACACTGAAGAAAAAAGAAGAAGAGAAAGATAAGAACACAGTCCTTTGGGTACTGGCGATCATCGGTGCTGTTGCAGCTGTTGCCGGTATTGCGTTTGCAGTATACCGTTTCTTCGCTCCGGATTATCTGGAAGATTTTGAAGAAGATTTTGATGATGACTTCGATGATTATTTCGAGGATGAGGAAGAGTAAGAACTTTCACTGCAGAGGCTGTTTTGAGCAGATCAGAATGGTTGTTTGTTATGTATGAATATGAGAAGCGGATAATTGAAGCCCCGGCGCGGTACCGGGGCTTGATTTTTGAAGACGGACCGTGAAACGCTGGCGTTCATGAGCAGACAGTAAAGAGGATCCTGAATGTTCGAATTATTGTCTGCTGGTTATAAAACAGAAAGAGGATTTATGAAAAAAGGTGAAATTTACGAAGGTATTATAGAAAAAGTGGAATTTCCAAACAAAGGTTTTGTTTGGGTTGATGACCAGAAAGTAATTGTAAAAAACGGAATCCCGGGACAGAAAGTCCGGTTTATGATCAATAAGAAACGTTCCGGCCGGGCGGAAGGACGTCTTCTGGAGGTCCTGGAGAAATCTCCCCTGGAAACAAGAGAACCTGCCTGTCAGGAGTTTCCGGCATGCGGCGGCTGCATGTACCAGACCATGAGCTATGAGGCGCAGAAGGAGATGAAGGAGCGCCAGGTGAGAGAACTTCTGGATGGGGCAGTAAAAGAAAGTCTGGCTAAGATCGGGAAGAACGGTGATGGGACGGAAGAAGCTGAGGCTGCAGATCATTTATATCACTGGGATGGGATTTATGGCAGTCCTATTGAGTTTGGGTACCGCAATAAGATGGAGTTTTCCTTTGGGGATGAGTATAAGGATGGGCCGCTGTCCCTTGGACTTCACAAGAAGGGAAGCACTTACGATATCCTGAATACGGATGACTGTAAGCTTGTCCATCCGGATATGACGAAGATCCTGGTCTGCGTGCGGGAGTTTTTCCTGGAGCGTAATGCCAGCTTCTATAAAAAGCTGCAGCATGTGGGGTATCTTCGACATCTTCTTCTTCGAAGAGGCGTCACAAGTGGTGAGATCCTGGTCCATGTGGTAACCACCACCCAGGAAGAATATGATCTGGAGCCTCTGAAAGAACAGCTTCTTGCGCTTCCGCTGGAAGGGAAGATCGTGGGGATCATGCACATTTTAAATGATTCTTTATCCGACGTGGTACAGAGCGACGAGACGAAGATCCTTTATGGAAAGGATTATTTCTATGAAGAACTTCTTGGACTGAAATTTAAGATCAGCACCTTTTCCTTCTTTCAGCCAAATTCCCTGGCAGCGGAAATCCTTTACTCCAAAGTGCGGGAATATGTAGGAGATACCAGAGATAAGGTAGTGTTTGATCTTTACAGCGGAACAGGAACTATTGCACAGCTTGCGGCGTCCGTTGCCAGCGAGGTGATCGGCGTGGAGATCGTGGAAGATGCGGTAAAAGCCGCCAGAGAAAACGCTGCACTTAACGGCATTGATAACTGCCGTTTTATTGCCGGGGATGTGCTGAAGGTTCTGGACGAGGTGCCGGAGAAACCGGATATGATCATCCTTGATCCGCCCAGAGATGGCGTTCACCCCAAAGCCCTTCCAAAGATCCTGGCTTACGGCGTAGACCAGATCGTATACATTTCCTGCAAAGTTACAAGTCTTGTGAGAGACCTCCCGGCATTTTATGAGGCAGGATATGAGATGACCCACGCCTGTGCAGTGGATCAGTTCTGCCAGGGCGTTCATGTTGAGACCGTGTGCCTCTTGAGCAACCGAAAACCAGATACCACGGTAAAACTCAGCGTGGATATGGATGATTACTACCGTATTATAAATGGTAAAGATGCAGAATAATGATTTTGTCATAGTGGCTGTGTTGAATTTCTATTTTTTAAATTGTTCACATTGATAATGTATCTGATTTTGGAGGAAAATTAATTTATGTACAAAGAAAAAGCAGATATGATTATTTATACGACAGAGGATGGTCTGACGAAAGTTGAAACTACTTTTGATGGTGATACCGTCTGGTTGTCCATTGATCAGATGGCAGAATTGTTTCAGAGAGATAAATCAACCATTTCCAGACATATTAAAAATATATTTATCGAAGGTGAATTACAGCGGGATTCAGTTGTTGCAAAATTTGCAACAACTGCTTCTGATGGAAAAGTTTACAATGTAGACTATTACAATCTTGATGTTATTATTTCTGTTGGCTATCGTGTAAAATCAAAACAGGGAACACAGTTCAGAATTTGGGCAACTGGGATTTTAAAAGAATACATGAGAAAAGGTTTTGCTTTAGATGATGATCGTTTGAAAAATCTAGGTGGCGGTGGATATTTCAAGGAATTGTTGGAGAGAATCCGTGATATTCGTGCATCCGAGAAAGTGTTTTATCCAATGCGTCGTAAAACTCCTTGCTTCAGCTATGGGGATATAAGACGCGTCCATCGAATTTATGC